>JALYVP010000012.1 GCA_030853185.1 Actinomycetota bacterium
CAGGATCGTCCAGCGCCAGGCCGTCGCCGTGCGCCGCCCGGAGAAGGAGACCCATCCGGGCGTGTTCTACAAGGGGGCCCATCAGGCGACCCTCGACCCGCTGGCGGCCCGCCGGCCCGAAGGCGGGTTGTACGCCTGGGCCACCCAGGGCGACGAGCGGGATCCCCAGCACGTGGCGTCGGGCCACCCGGGTCGGCGGAACTCGAGCGCCGAGGCGTTGCTGTCCTACGACATCCCCCACCAGGCGCCATGGGCGTGGCGGGTCAGCCTCTACACCTGGACCAAAGGCGTGTCTGCCGGCTTCATGGCCGTGCCCCTGATCCTGGCCCTGGTCGGCCGGCTCGGTTGGAACGACGCCACCGTCCGGTGGGTGGCGCCCGCCGGTGCGCTCGTGTTCCTCGGGATCACGGGCGGGTTGCTCATCTGGGACCTCAAGCACCCGTGGCGGTTCTACCTGATCTTCACCCGCCACCAGTGGCGGAGCTGGCTGGTGAAGGGGTCGGTCATCATCGGCGCCTACGGCGGCGTGGTCACCGCCTACCTGGCGGCGTCGGCTCTCCACGCGGTGACGGCCCGCCAGGTGCTCACCGGTGTCATCCTGGTCACCGCGGCGGCGACGGCGTGCTACACCGCCTACCTCTTTGCCCAGGCCAAGGCCCGCGACCTGTGGCAGAGCCCGTTGCTCCCCCCGCACCTGGCCGTCCAGGCCCTGCTGGTCGGGGCGGCGGCGATCCTGCCGTTCGCCGAGAGGTGCTCACCCCAGCGTGGGGTGGTCGCGGTCGAGGCCCTGCTGGCGGCGGCGGCCGCCATCCACCTGCTGATGGTGGCGGGGGAGGCGACCCTTCCCCACGGCACCGCTCACGCCCGCCTGGCCACCGAGGAGATGGTCCGGGGCCGCTTCGCCCGGTTCTTCTGGCCCGGTGTCGCCGCCGTGGTAGTGGCCGTCGCCGCCCCGTGGATCGGGGTGGTGGCGGCGCCGTTCGCCCTGATCGGCGTGTTGGCCCACGAGCACGCCTACGTGCAGGCCGGCCAGTCGGTGCCGCTGGCATGAGCGCCTCCGACGAGGATCTCGAAGGGCTCGGCGTCCGGGTCTCGGCTGCCCGCGCCGCCACCGAAGGGCGCGGCGAGACCTTCTATCAGGGGGCCAGCGGGATCATGCTGGCGGCGTTCCCGCCCAAGGAACGCTGGGACGACTGGGTCGAGCTCGACTCCCGGTCGTGGCCGAGGCGGGTCGAGCGCCACTCGATGCTGGTGCCCACCACGTGCTTCAACTGCGAGTCGGCGTGCGGCCTGCTGGCGTACGTGGACCGCGACACCATGAAGGTCCGCAAGTTCGAGGGCAACCCGGAGCATCCAGGGTCACGGGGCCGCAACTGCGCCAAGGGGCCGGCGACGATCAACCAGGTGACCGATCCCGACCGGATCCTCTACCCCCTCAAGCGGGTCGGGGCCCGAGGGGAGGGAACGTGGGAGCGCGTCAGCTGGGACGACGCCCTCGACGCCCTCGCCGCCCGGCTCCGCGCCGCCATCGTCGAGGACCGCCACAACGAGATCATGGTCCACATCGGCCGGCCTGGCGAGGACGGCTACACCGAGCGGGTCCTGGCCAGCTGGGGCGTCGACGGCCACAACTCCCACACCAACGTGTGCTCGAGCGGCGGGCGCACCGGGTTCCAGCTCTGGACCGGGATCGACCGGCCCAGCCCCGATCACGCCAACGCCAAGGTCATCTACCTGATCAGCTCCCACCTGGAGACCGGCCACTACTTCAATCCCCACGCCCAGCGCATCACCGAGGCCCGGGCCAAGGGGGCCAAGGTCATCGTGGTCGACACCCGCCTGTCCAACACCGCCACCCACGCCGACCACTGGCTGGCGCCCCAGCCCGGCAGCGAGGCGGCCATCAACCTGGCCATCGCCCGCCACATCATCGTCACCGGCCGGGCCGACACCGAGTTCATCCGCCGCTGGTGGAACTGGGAGGAGTACCTCTCCGCGTGCCGTCCGGATCTGGGGAATGACCTCGACGGCTTCCTCCAGGTCCTGCGGGAGGAGTACGCCGGGTTCACCTTCGAGTTCGCCGCCGCCGAGTCCGGCATCGACGCCGCCACCCTCGAGGAGGTGGCGGAGGTGGTGGCCGGGGCCGGCACCCGCTTCTCGGCCCACAGCTGGCGGTCGGCGGCCGCATCCAACCTGGGGGGGTGGCAGGTCTCCCGCACCGTGTTCTTCCTGGCTGCCCTCCTCGGGGCCGTAGCCACCGAAGGGGGGACATTCCCCAACTCCTACAACAAGTTCGTGCCCAGGCCCATCCACACGCCCCCTCACCCCACAGTGTGGCAGGAGCTGTCCTGGCCGCTCGAGTTCCCGGTGGCCCAGAACGAGATGTCGTACCTGCTGCCGCACTTCCTCAAGGACGGCCGGGGCCGCCTGGACACCTACTTCACCCGGGTCTACAACCCGGTGTGGACGAACCCCGACGGGCTGAGCTGGATGGAGGTGCTCACCGACGAGGACAAGGTGGGCTGCTTCGTGGCCCTGACCCCCACCTGGAACGAGTCGGCCTACTACGCCGACTACGTGCTCCCCATGGGTCACGCCTCCGAACGCCACGACACCCACTCCTACGAGCAGTACGACGGGCAGTGGATCGGGTTCCGCCAACCGGTCCTGCGGGCGGCCCGGGAACGGCTGGGGGAGACGATCACCGACACCAGGGCGGTCAACCCCGGGGAGGTGTGGGAGGAGAACGAGTTCTGGATCGAGCTCTCCTGGCGGATCGACCCCGACGGCTGCCTCGGCATCCGCCAGTACCACGAGTCCCGGGCCCAGCCGGGAACCAAGCTCACCGTCGATGAGTACTACGGCTGGATGTTCGAGCACTCCGTGCCCGGCCTTCCCGCCCGTGCCGCCGCCGAAGGGCTGACCCCGCTGGCCTGGATGCGGCGCTACGGCGCCTTCGAGATCAGCCGGGGCCAGGGGGCGGTGTTCGACCAGCCGGTGGCGGCCGCCGAGTTGGCCGACATCCACGTCGGCGGCTTCGGCCGGGTCTACACCGCCGCCGCTGCCCCCGAGAGTGTCAATATCGTCCCTCAGGGCGCCCCCGCGCCCGACGAGAACGGGCGCCGGGCGGTCGGGGTGATGGTCGACGGTGTCGTCCGGCGCGGGTTCCCGACGCCGTCGGGGCGCCTCGAGTTCTGGTCATCGACCCTGGCCCGATGGGGTTGGCCCGAGCACGCCCTGCCCGGCTACATCCGCAGCCACGTCCACCCGGCGGCGATGGCGCCCGACCAGATGGTGCTGCTGTCCACGTTCCGCCTGCCGACCCAGATCCACACCCGCTCGGCCAACTCCAAGTGGCTCGACGAGCTGGCCCACACCAACCCGGTGTGGGTCCATCCCTCCGACGCCGCCCGCCTCGGCGTGGCCGCCACCGGTGACCTGGTCCGGGTGACCACCGCGATCGGCTACTTCGTGGCCAAGGCGTGGATCACCGAGGGGATCCGCCCCGGGGTGGTGGCCTGCAGCCACCACATGGGTCGCTGGAAGCTGCGCTCGCAGAGTGGCGGGGTGGGCGCCATGATGGCCACCGTCGACCTGGTCCACGATGACGCCGGGTGGGCCATGCGCAAGACCGAAGGGGTCAAGCCCTACCGGTCCGACGATCCCGACACGGCCCGGATCTGGTGGAGCGACACCGGGGTGCACCAGAACCTCACCTTCGGCGTGCAGCCCGACCCCATCTCGGGCATGCACTGCTGGCACCAGGCGGTGCGGGTCACCCCCGCCCTCGCCGGCGACGCCCAGGGCGACATCGCCGTCGACACCGAAGCGGCCCGGGACGTCTACCGGCGGTGGATGGCCCAGACCCGCCCGGCCGGCACCTCGTCGCCGGACGGTACCCGCCGCCCGGCGTGGCTGATGCGTCCCCTCAAGCCGGCGGCGGCGGCGTTCGCCATCCCCGCTGACTCCACGCCCGAGCGTCAGCTGCCCGAGCGTCAGCCGCCCGAGAGTCAGCTGTGACCCTGGCGGGGGTGCTACCCGGCCGATGGGAGCTGGTGCGGGCCGTCGGGGCGCTGAGCGTCGTCAACCCACCGGCAGGCGATCACATCGCTGCGTCCCTCGGCATTCCCCCGTTGGGCACCGCCGAGCACACCGACCTGTTCGTGCTGTCCCTCCCCCCCTACGCCGGCATCCACCTCGGCGGGGAGGGGAAGCTGGGCGGGGAAGGAGCCGACCGGGTGGCCGGCCTGTGGCGGGCGTTGAGCCTCGACCCGCCCGCCGACGCCGACCACCTCGGCTCGCTCCTCCTGCTCTACGCCGAGCTGGGGGAGGCGGCCGACGGGTCGTCCTCGGAACCGACCCGGCAGCGGCTGGGCCACAGCCGGGCGGTGCTGCTCTGGGAGCACCTGTGGTCGTGGGTACCGGGCTACCTCGACGCCGCCACGGGCCAGGCCACCCCGGGCCCGGCCGGAGCGGTGCCGGCGGCCGTGCGGGCGTGGGCCGACCTGACCCGGCGCCTGCTGGTCCGGGAGGCGATGCTGACCCCGGGGGCCACCACCCTCCCCCTCGCGTTGCGGGCCGCGCCATCACCGCTCGACGCCGCCGCCACGGCGCCGGCCGTCCTCGATGCCGTCACCGCCCCGGTCCGCACTGGCTTCGTCCTCACCTACCGGGACCTGGACGTCGCCGCCCGGCGGTTGGGCCTGGGTCTGCGGCGCGGCGAGCGCCGCTTCGCCCTCCAGGCCATGCTCGACCAGGACCCGGCCGCCACGCTGGCCTGGCTCGGCGATCACGCCCGGCGCTGGGCCCGGCTGCATCGCCGCCGCCCGGCGGTGGCCCACGACCCCGGTATCTGGTGGGCGGAGCGGGCGACGGCGAGCGCGGAGGTGTTGACTCGACAATCAGGTCTGAACCGGGCGCTTCGAGGGAAGAACTCACCGGGGTCCCACGCAGGCCTCGAGACTCCTGACGCTTCGCCCCAGTGATTGGAAGGCAACCATGACCAACGAGAAGCCCCCGGCGACCACGAACGACTCCGGTGTGCCGGCCCCAAGCGACGAGTACTCCCTCACGGTGGGCCCGTCCGGTCCCACCGTCCTGCACGATCACTACACCGTCCAGAAGATGCAGCACTTCAACCGGGAGCGGGTCCCGGAGCGGGTGGTGCACGCCAAGGGCGCCGGGGCCCACGGCTTCTTCGAGGTGACAGAGGACGTAACCTGGTTCACCAAGGCCAGCTTCCTGGCCGAGGTGGGCAAGCGCACCCCGATGTTCGCCAGGTTTTCCACGGTGGCTGGCGAGCAGGGTTACCCCGACACCGTGCGTGACCCCCGAGGGTTCGCTCTGAAGTTCTACACCGACGAGGGCAACTACGACCTGGTCGGCAACAACACCCCGGTGTTCTTCGTGCGCGACGCCACCAAGTTCCAGGACTTCATCCACTCCCAGAAGCGGCTCCCCGACACCGGCATGCGCAGCAACAACATGCAGTGGGACTTCTGGAGCCTGTCACCGGAGAGCGCCCACCAGGTGACGATCCTGATGTCGGACCGCGGCACGCCCCGCACCATGCGCAACATGAACGGCTACAGCAGCCACACCTTCTCGACGGTCAACGCCGCCGGCGAGCGGTTCTGGGTCAAGTTCCACTTCAAGACGGCCCAGGGCCCGGACAACTTCACCGATGACGAGGCCAAGGCCATGACTGCCACGGACCCCGACTACCACCGCCGCGACCTGCGGGAGGCGATCGAAGGCGGCAACGCCCCGGAGTGGCGCCTGGAGATGCAGGTCATGCCTTTCGCCGACGCTGCCGACTACCGGTTCAACCCCTTTGACCTGACCAAGGTGTGGCCGCACAGCGACTACCCGCCGGTCCAGGTGGGGCGCATGGTCCTCGATCGCAACCCGGAGAACTTCTTCGCCGAGGTGGAGCAGTCCAGCTTCTCGCCGGCCAACCTGGTGCCCGGCATCGGGCTCAGCCCGGACAAGATGCTGATGGGGCGGATCTTCTCCTACCACGACACCCACCTGCACCGCATCGGCCCCAACTACGAGCAGCTGCCCATCAACGCCCCCAAGGTCGACGTGCACTCCTACAACAAGGACGCACAGATGACCTACCACCACAGCGGCGCCCAGCCCGTCTACGCCCCCAACTCCTTCGGCGGGCCCCAGGCCGACACCGAGCGGGCCGCGGACGTGGGCTGGAACGTGGAGGCCGCCGAGCTGGGCCGCTACGCCTACGAGAAGCACGCCTCCGACGACGACTTCGGCCAGGCCGGCACCCTGGTGCGCGACATCATGACCGACACCGATCGCGATCACCTGGTCACCAACATCGTCGGCCACGCCAGTGACGACGTGACCAAGGAGATGCAGAACCGGGTTGTCGCCTACTGGAGCAGCGTTGACGACAAGCTCGGCGCTCGTGTCGCCGAGGGTCTCGGGATCGGCAGCGGACCATCCCAGGAGGCGGCGGACCTGCTCGCCGAGCGGGCCAACCGGGCCTGACGACCCGCCATCCGGAGGCCGTCGCCGACGCCGACGTCGCCGACCCGGCCGAGGGCCTACGCCGGCATCGGCTCCCTCTTCGCCGTCGCCGGCGGCCCGGCCGGGGCCGGGCTAGAGGGTTGCCCCCCGCTCCATCCAGAAACCGTTGAGGGCCCTCTGGACCTTGAGGTACCACACGATGGCCCCGGCGAACGGGAGGAAGATCCAGGCGCCGGTGGCGGTGCTGACCGGGGACGGCTGCCCGGCCTTGCCGTAGAGCTTGGTCTCGATCTCGTTGGCCAGCAGGAACGGGGTGACGAACCCGACGAACAGGTAGATCACCAGCCCGAGTCCGCCACCGACGCCCTCCCCGCTGTACTCCTGGATGTCACGGTGCTGGCGGTAGGTCCAGACGCAGGCCCAGACCCCCAGGGTGACGATGGTGAGCAGGATCTGGGTCCCGGGCGAGGTGGGTTGGCCTATCCTGCCGAGCGGTTGGACGGCCGAGGGCGCCTGCGCCCAGGGTGCCCCACTGGGAGGTGCGGTGTCAGTCATTGGATTGTGCCCCTTCGTTGCAGTTGGTGGGAATGTAGCCCACCGTGCGCCGTGACACACCGGTTCTTCGGGGAAAAATGAACGGGTCACGCCGGCCCCCGGCCGCCCCGCCCCGGCCCGCCCCGGCCCGCGGAGCCGGCCCGGCCACGTCCCGCCGGCGTCGGGACTGACCCGTCGATGGCACCGGGTAGGCCGCCCGCTTGGATAGGCTCTGGGATGGCTCGTCATGACAAGTTCGGGACCCTGGCCCTCACCTTTGACGATGTTCTGCTGGTGCCCGGCGCGTCGGATGTGCTGCCCGCCGACGCGGATACGACCGGGTGGTTCACGCCGCAGATCTCGCTGGCCGTCCCACTGGTGTCGGCGGCCATGGACACCGTCACCGAGTCCCGCCTGGCCGTGACCCTGGCCCGCCTGGGGGGGATGGGCGTGCTGCACCGCAACCTGTCGATCGAGGACCAGGCGGGCGAGGTGACCAAGGTCAAGCGGTCCCAGACCGGGATGATCGCCGACCCAGTCACCGTCGCGCCCGGCGCCACCCTCGCCTCGGCCCGGAGCCTCATGACCGCCAACGGCATCTCCGGTCTGGTGATCGTCGACGACGACCGTCGCCCGACGGGCATCATCACCGGCCGGGACCTGCGCTTCGAGGACGACGGGGACCGGCCGGTGCGGGCGGTGATGACGACCGAGGTGGTGGTGGCCCCGGCGGGGATCGCCCTGGACGAGGCGGCGCAGCTGCTCGGCCGGCACAAGATCGAGAAGCTTCCGCTCGTCGACGGGAACGGGAGGCTGGTCGGGCTGATGACCAAGGGCGACCTCGAGCGCCACACCGAGGATCCCGACGCCACCGTCGACGAGCTCGGGCGTCTCCGGGTGGCGGCGGCCGTCGGGGTCGGATACGAGGCGGTCACCAGAAGCGAGATGCTCATCGCCGCCGGTGTCGACGTGATCGTCGTCGACACCGCCCACGGACAGGCCACGTCCGTCATCGACACCGTCGGGACGGTGGCCAAGCAGTGGCCCGACGTGGGCCTGCTGGCAGGCAACATCGCCACCGCCGAGGCGGCCGAGGCCCTCTTCGATGCGGGCGCGCAGGGGGTGAAGGTGGGGGTCGGGCCCGGCGCCATCTGCACCACCCGGGTGGTGGCCGGCGTCGGGGTCCCGCAGATCTCTGCCGTTTATGACGTGGCCGAGGTGGCCCGACGGCGCGGTGGCACGGTGATCGCCGACGGCGGCGTGCAGTCATCGGGTGATGTGGCCAAGGCTGTTGCCGCCGGTGCCGACGTGGTCATGCTCGGAAGCGCGTTCGCCGGGACCGACGAGACACCCGGCGAGGTCATCCACCTGTCGGGCGAGCAGTTCAAGGAGTACCGGGGCATGGGGTCGCTCGGGGCCATGGCCAACCGGTCCTTCTCCAAGGACCGCTACTTCCAGGCCGACGGGCGGCCGGCCGACAAGCTGGTCCCCGAGGGCATCGAGGGGCGGGTGGCCTACAAGGGCCCCCTGGAGGCGGTCGTGTGGCAGCTGGTGGGCGGGTTGCGCTCGGCGCTCGGCTACTGCGGTACGGCGACGTTGAAGGAGCTGCAGCGCGACGGCCGGTTCGTGCAGATCACCGCCGCCGGCCTGCGCGAATCCCACCCGCACCACATCACCATCACCAAGGAGGCGCCGAACTACCGGCTCTGACGGTCCCGTTCCCGGCGCACGGCGGCCCGCTTCCCCCGGATGGTGGCGCCACGCATGGCATCGACCACCTCGTCGGCGACCCCGTCGGGGACCTCGACGAGCGAGAACCGCTGGGCGATCTCGATGGCGCCGATCTGGCGCCCGCTGAGCGACGACTCGCCGGTGATGGCGCCGACGAGGTCCTGGGGGCGGACCCCACCTTCGCGGCCGGCTCCCACGAACAGGCGGGTCATTCCGTTCGACGGGCCACGAGGCCCGCGGGTGGTGCCGGCCCGGGGTCCGGTCGGTTCCCGCTCCGGTTTCGGGGCGATCTGGGGAATGTCCTCCTCGTCAGCGGGGGCACCTCCGGCGTCATGGGCCAGCTTGACGGCGGCGAGCGCCACCTCCATCACGTCGAACTCGTCGGCGAGGGATTCCACCACCACCCGGAGGCCGTCGAGGTCGTCGGTGAGGATGCTTTCGCGGATGGCGGCCCTGGTCAGGTCGAGGCGCCGGGCCCGCAGATCGGCGACGGTCGGGACCTTCTCGATGGCGATCTTGCGCTTGGTGGCCCGTTCGATGGTCTTGAGCATCCGGTGCTCCCGGGGCTCGGCCAGGGTGATGGCCACGCCTTCCCGGCCCGCTCGCCCGACGCGGCCGATGCGATGAACGTAGGACTCGGCTGACGACGGCACGTCGTAGTTGACGACATGGGTGAGCTGATCGATGTCGAGACCGCGTGCGGCCACGTCGGTGGCGATGAGCAGATCGGCGGTGCCGGAGCGGAGGCGGCCCATGACGCGGTCCCGCTGTTCCTGGCTCATGCCGCCGTGGAGGGCCTCGGCCCGGTAGCCCCGCCCGTTGAGCGTCTCGGTCAGCCGGTCGACCTCGTCGCGGGTCCGGCAGAACACCAGGGCCGCGGCCGGCGACTCGACGTCGAGGACCCGGCCCAGGGCGGCCGGCTTGTGGGCCCGCGGCACGACGTACGCACTCTGGCGGACCAGGGGGTCGCCGCCGATGGCGGTGGGGTCGCCGGAGATCTCGATGCGGGCCGGGTCGCGCAGGTGACGGCGGGCGATGCCGTCGATGCGGGGAGGCAGGGTGGCGGAGAACAGCACTGTCTGGCGGGTCTCTGGCGTCTCGGCCAGGATGGACTCGAGGTCGTCGGCGAACCCCATGTCGAGCATCTCGTCGGCCTCGTCGAGGACGAGCGTGGTCAGGCGCTGCAGGTGGAGGGTTCCTCGGTTGATGTGGTCAAGCGCCCGCCCGGGGGTGGCCACCACCACATCGACGCCATTGTCCAAAGCCCGGAGCTGACGGCCGATGGGGGCACCGCCGTAGATGGGCAGCACCCGGGCGCCGAGCTCCCGCCCGTAGCGGTGGATCGCCTCCGACACCTGAACGGCCAGCTCCCGGGTGGGCACCAGGATGAGCGCCACCGGTTCCCGGCCCCGTTGGCCCAGGTGCTCCAGGATGGGGAGGGCGAACGCCGCCGTCTTGCCCGTCCCGGTGGCGGCCTGGCCGAGGAGGTCCCGGCCGGCGAGCATGGCCGGGATGGCGGCCCGCTGGATCGGCGTGGGCTCCTCGTAGCCCAACCCGGCGAGGGCGCGGACCAGCTCCGGGCGCAGGGCCAGGCCGGCGAAGCTGAGTTCTGTGGCCGTCACGACGGGGGCTCCTTGTCCGCTCACGGGTCACTGCGGACGATGCATCTTAGGAGCGAGAACGGGTAGGACTCTGGTATGCGATGTCGGTCAGCCGCGGCGGTGGTCGGAGCTTTGGTGGTGCTCAGCGGGTGCGGGACAGCGTCGTCCAGAGCCGCAACTCATAACCCGGCACCGTCTTCGACGGCGGCGACCACCACCGTGGCGACCACCACCTCGGCTCCCCCCCCGGTGGCCGCCACGCCGACGACACGAGCGGCGGTGGCCGGTCCCGTCCCCGCCGGCTTCAAGGTCCAGTCGGCCACCTTCGTCTCCGTGGATCAGGGCTGGGTGTTGGGCACGGCCGCCTGCGCGTCGCCGCCATGCACGTCGATGGCCCGCACCGACGACGGTGGCGGACGCTGGGTCGGTGTGCCCGCCCCGCGCGATGGCCTGTCCGACTCCAGCGCCACGGCGCAGAGCGGGGTCAGCGAGGTCCGCTTCGCGGATGTCCGCAACGGGTTCGTCTTCGGGCCTGACCTGTGGTCGACCCATGATGGCGGGGCGACCTGGAACCGGGTGACGGTCGGTTCCAGAGTCTCCCAGGTCATCGCCCTGGAGGCGTCCGCCGGGGAGGTCGACGCCGTCGTGACCGATTGCGCGGCGGGTTCGTCCCCCTGCCCCGGCCAGCTCTGGCACGCACCCGTCGGTGGCGACCAGTTCACCCAGGTGCCCTCGGTGCCGTTGCCCGAGGGCGTCGCCGGCCCCTCCGCCCTCTCCCTGCACGGCCGGACCGGGTATCTCGTCGCCGCCGGCAGCAACCCAACGTTCAACGCCCCGTCCACGCTCTGGGTCACCACCGACGGGACGACGTGGGCGTCGCACCCGGCCCCGTGCGGTGCGTCGTTCTCCCTCGCCTCCGTCACCGCGGTGGACGGCCAGCGGGCCTCGGCCCTGTGCGCCGGCGAGGGGGCGGCGGGCTCGACCGCCAAGGCGCTGTATGCGACCGCCGATGCCGGCGCCACCTTCACCCCGGAGGGCTCCCCGGCGCCTCGAGGTGGCGACGGTGGGGCGCTCGCCGCGGCCAGCGCCGCCGACCTGGCCATCGCCACCTCGTCGGGTGGGGCGGAGATCTACCGCAGCACCGACCACGCCGCCACCTGGACCACCGCTCTCCAACTGGCTGACGGCGGCCTGGGCTTCGGTGACTTCGGCTTCACCGACGCCACCCACGGCTTCGCCGTGCACGCCCCGGCGGCCAAGGTCACCCAGGTCTCCCAGAACGGCGCCGATGTCAGCCACGCCGGCCCGAACCTGGCGACGCTGTACCGGACCGCCGACGGCGGCGCTACCTGGTCACCGGTCGCCATCTGAGGCCCGGCCGAGCTCCCGACCCGGTGATCAGTCGAAGACCACGGTCTTGTGCCCGTAGACGAGCACCCGGTCGGTGAGGTGGGCCCGCACAGCCCTGGCCAGCACCACCGTCTCGAGGTCCCGGCCCTTGCGGGCCAGGTCCTCCACCGAGTCGCGGTGGCTGACCCGGGTCACGCCCTGGTCGATGATCGGGCCCGCATCGAGATCGCCGGTGGCGTAGTGGGCGGTGGCCCCGATCAGCTTGACGCCGCGGGTGTGGGCCTGCAGGTGGGGCCGGCCCCCGGCGAAGGCGGGCAGGAAGGAGTGGTGGATGTTGATGAGCCGGTGCGGGTAACGGTCGACGACGGCGGGGGACAGGACCTGCATGTAGCGGGCGAGGACGGCCGCTTCGACCTGGTAGCCGGCGAGCAGGTCGACGATGGCTGCCTCCTGGGCGGGGCGGGTCTCGTCGGTGACGGCCAGATGGTGGAACGGGATGCCGAAGTAGCCGGCCACGTCGGCGTGATCGGGCCAGTTGCTGATCACCGCTTCCACCTTGCAGGGCAGCTCGCCGGCCCGCCAGCGGGCCAGCAGGTCGTAGAGGCAGTGACCCTGGCGGGACACCAGCACCGCGATGCGTCGGGTCTCGTCGGAGTAACGGACCCGCCACGTCATGGCGCAGGACCGGGCCAGGTCCCCGAAGCGGTCCTCGAGCTCGGGCCGCCCCACCTCGACGTCGTCGAGGCGGAACTCCACCCGCTGGAAGAAGATCCCCGCCGGCTCGTCGGTGTGCTGGTCGGCGTGGGTGACGTCCCCGCCGTGGTGCCACACGAAGTCGGCCACCCGGGCGGCCAGGCCGCGCTGATCGGGGCAGCTGAGCAGCAGCCGGGCGGTGGTAGCTGGGACCATCGTCGCCTCCTCGGCGGCGACGCTAGCGGTTGCATCCCGAGGAACCGGAAACCAAGGCGCCCGGAGGGGTAGCCTGCTCTCACGTCGAAACACCTCGCTGGGGGGTGAGCGTTTGACCCGTACGGAGTTGGTCGAGACCCTTGTGGCTGCCCCGCCGGACCTCGGCGATGTCGTGTACGTCGAGCGGCGGGGGGACCAGTACTCGTTGCGGTCCTTCGCGCCGGTCGAGGGCCTGGGTGCGCCGGATGGGCCCGACGCCCACCCGGACGTGTGGATCTACAGCACCGGCCCGCGACCGACCGGCGACCCCGACCAGGTGGCGTTGTTCGTGGACGACCTGCTGGACGAGATGGAGTCGATGATGGGCGGTGACCGGTGCCGGTGGCCGCTCGACCAGCCGTGGCCTGATCGCCACTGACGGCGGAGGAGTGGGCGGATGGATCATCGGATCAGCGCGGAGGAGCGGGCGGCGTTCCGGGGGTGCCGGCGGCGCTGGGACCTCACCTCCCCCAACCGGATGAACCTCGAACCGGCCACCCGGTCGGGACTGGTCGACCTGGACCGGGCCGTCAAGGACGCCCTGGCCATCCACTACTTCCCGGGGATGTGGGACTGGCCTCCGGCCATCGTGGCGCCGCTGGTGGTCAAGGGGTTCGACCGGTCGATGGGCGACCAGCAGGACCTCGTCAGCTCCGAGCGGTCACTGACCGACAGCGAGGCGGAGCAGTGGCACCGCGGTCTCGACGACGGCCGGCGGATGCTGGCGCGCTACGCCGACTGGGCGACCTCGGCCGACCGGTTCGCCCCGGTCCGCGTCGAGTCCGACTTCGAGGTGCAGATCCCCGACCCGGCCCGCCCCGGCGGTTCGCTGCCGACAGCCACGGCCGGCGCCGTCCTCTACGTCGGCCGCCTCGACGCCTTGGTGATCGACGAGTTCGACGCCTACTGGATCCTCCGCCACCGGGTCGTCGACCGGTGGACCCCGAGGTATCAACTGGAGCTCGACGAGGAGTCCATCATGGCCTGCTGGGCGTGGGAGAGCTTCTATCTGGGCATGACGATCAACGGGACGATCGACAACGAGCTGCGCATGGACGATGACACCTACGACGGACCCATCCCGCCGCCGGGGCCGGGCTCACCGCCGGGGCTGAGCGGAGCCCCGGCTGAGCGGCGGGTCCGACAGAGCGAGGGAAGCGGGGGCGGCCGCAACGTTCCCCAGCACCGCCGGATCTCGGCGGTGGCCCACGAACCCACCTCCGCGCCTCGCGTCGAGGTGGACGAGGGCCCCGGGTTTCGCCGGACATGGATCCGCCGCCGAAGTGAGGAGAAGGCGGCGGCGGCCGACAGGCTGGCGAGAGAGGCGGTGGCCATGATCGACCCGTCCGTGTTCACCGATCCCACCCCCTCCGACGAGCAATGCCGGCCCTGCGCGTACGTGCCACCGTGCGTGGCCCTGAACCAGGGCCAGGACCCCGCGGCCTTGCTGGCCGACGGGTACCGCCGGCGTCCGGCGGAGCCTGAGCTCGTCGAGCGGCTGGGCTCGGTGTCCTGGGGCTTCGGGCGGGGCGCAGCACCCCCGCTGTTCGGGGCGGACCGCAAGTCGACCTAGTGAGACCAAGAGGAGACACCATGACCGAAGCGATGATCACCCGATATCAGGGCGGTTCCCTTTGACGCGGGGCGGATTGCTCGCCGGCGCCGCCGCCGGGGCGGCGGGTACCACCGCCCTCAACGCGGTCACCTATCTCGACATGGCCGTTCGGGGCCGGCCGACGAGCACCACCCCCGAAGTCACGTTGGAGAAGCTCTCGGAGGTGACCCACGTCCCCATCCCCGGGAGAGGTGCCATCCGTACCAACCGGGTCGGAGGTCTGGCCCCGCTCACCGGTCTGGGCGCCGGGCTCGGCGTCGGTGCCCTCCTCGGGCTGGCCCGCTTCGCCGGCCTCCGCCTCCCGTCGGCCATCAACGTGGTGGCGGCCACCGCCGGCGCCCTGATCGGCACCAATGGCCCCATGACCGTCCTCGGGATCACCGACCCCCGCACCTGGGCGGTCAAGGACTGGATCAGCGACATCATCCCCCACGTCGCCTACGGGATCGTCACCGCCCGGGTTCTCGAGGGCCTCGACCACTGAGGGCCGGGCCGGGACCCGCCCGAGCTCGGGGTCACCCGGAGCGGGAGAACACGAGCAGCAGGTCGATCGTCCCCTGGTCGCCGACCCGGGTGATGGCGAAGCTCGGGTCGGGGATGTGCCACAGACGGAAGTGGATCGGGACGCTCCCGGCCACGGCTATGTCGGCCCCGTCGCGCTTGGCCTGGAGCGGGAACGACACCTGCCGGGTCACTCCCCGCAGGGTCAGCGAACCGATCGCCTGGGCCGCGACCGTGCCCCCGTTGGCCGGGATCACGTCCAGTTCCAAGGGCCGGGTGAGGCTGAAGTCGCCGTCGGGGTGGGAGTAGGTCTCGAGGAGATGGTCTCGATAGACCGTGTCGCGCCCGGCGTAGCCGCTCTTGATCGAGCCCATGTCGACCTTGATGTGGGCGGCGGCAACCATGGACTTCGAGATGACCATGGTCCCGTTCACCTTGGACGTCTGGCCCACGGCGGTGTGGTTCTGACCGAAGAGGACCTCCCTGACGCGGTAGTCGACCCGCGAACCCTTGGTCACGGTCCAGGTGCCGTCGATGGGCCCGGGTGCCACGCCGTGGCCGGCCGGCAGGGCCAGGAGGGCGGGCGCCTTGCCGTCGACCACGTGGAAGTACAGGAACGGTCCGGCGATGGCGGCGAAAGCCAGCATGGCCACCGCCCCGAGCAGCCACCCGACCCCCGGGTGGCGAGCGGTTCGCTTCACGGGGGTGCCGACCAGGGACTGTGGTAGGGCGCATTCGGCGCAGGACGCCAGGTGTTGCTCAAGGCGGTGTCGGTCGACGCCGGGCGCATGGTCGTCGACCAGCAACTCGGTGATCGCCGCACGGGCGCTGCTGCAGTCCATTCGCCTCAGTTAATCGCCGTCCCGGCTCCTACCTACATCGAGCGGACCGGTGGGGCGATGGCGGTGCCGTACCAGGTCGCGAGGTCCTGGGCGCTGGCATCGTCGCCGAGGAGGGGCACGAGTGAGTCTCGCAGCTCGAGGGGCACGTCCATGACTGGGCCCAGGATCTGGTTGACCGCGCCGACATGCGCCACCCGGGCCAGGATGAGCTCGCCGAGGTGGCGACCGACCGATCCGACGTGCTCGTCGACGCTCAGGGCGTCGCCGGTGCGGGTGTCGCGCAGGTCCAACCGGGCTCCCTCGTCCACGGCGGTGATCTCCCACAGCCGTCGGGGTTCGTCGAGGAACCGGGCCATCAGCTCCTGCTCGTCGGAGGGCAGCAGCGTGCCCCGTTCCGCCAGGTAGCGGGCAGCCAGCCCTCCTTCCCACAGGGACAGGTCGTTGATCATCGAGTCAACGGCCAGGCGGTCGAAGCTGGTGGAGGGCTCGGGGTCCTCGGGGTCCAACGCGGCGTCCGCCAACGACAGCCTGACCCCTTGGTGCTCCGGGCGGGTGGCGAACAGAGCGAGTTTGAACGACAGGAGGGCGGTGCGCCCCGCCAGGGGGACGGAACGGTGCCGGGCACAGCACTCCTTGAACTTCCGTCCCGAACCGCACGGGCAGGGCTGGTTCCGGCCGGCCTGGCGGTAGGGCCGGTCGAGGTCCAGGAGGAACGCAAGCACCGGGCCTTCGGCGTCGAGGTCCGGGTGGCGCAGCGATGCGATGGCGCCGGTGACGTCGCTGTGGTCGATCTGGTAGCGGGAAAGGGTGGCGGCGGCCGGTCCGTAGCCCGAATCCAGGGCTGCTCTGCGGACGTGAGCCTCGGCGGTGATGACGTCGCCCTGGTCGTCGGCCGAGGCACCGGCCAGCAACCATGATGGGGCGGCGCCGCCGGGCGCCCGCTCGGCGACCTGGGTGGCGAAGTCGACCAACCGGGCCCGCTCTGCCGGTCGGGCGGACTGCTGATAGTCGGCGAACGCCAGACCCACTGCGCTGTGCCCCAGGTTCCGGTCCACGGCTTCGGTGTCGACCTCCTGGTGCGGGTCGGCGACGAACCGAGCGAAGGCGGCGTCGACGTGGTCGAAGGCGCTGCGACAGCAGGTGTCAAAGTCCCACGCCTCTATGACCTCCTGGCGCCGCCTCTGACGGGCCCGGTCGTAGCGGCTGAACCACGTCTGGCCCTGGCGGCCGAAGGTGAAGCCCCGCCGTTCGAGGCCGGCCCGTTCCAGCAGCTCACCGAGGGGCGGGACGGGACGGCGGAACGCTTCGGCGTCGCCCGCCAGGGCATCGAGGAGGAGCGGGAAGGCTTCCTCCCCCTCGTTCGGGCGGATGCGACCGTCGATGGTGGCCCGCAGCCGGTCGACTTCGCGCTCGCCGTCTGCCAGTTCGCCGGCGGCGCCGACCTCCACGGTCAGCCCATGACGGCGAAACGCCAGCACGTCGCCCTCCCCGAAGGGGGCCAGCCACCCTTCGGGCCCGCCGAGGGCACCGAAGGTCTCACCGACGCGAACCTCGGAGCGGTCGATCAGCCGGCCATCTCCGCTGCCGAGCTCGAGGCCTTCGGGTGCGGCCCAGTCGAGGACCACGAGGTCGGGGGAGGTCGCCACCACTCCGAGGTCCAGCTCGGTCGCGCTCAGCCGATGGGTGAGCACCATGCCGTCGGTCAGGGCGGTGCCGGCGAAGACCATGTCGTCGGTGGTGGCCCACACGCTGTCGCCCAGGAGCTCCCTGACGAGCACGTCGGCGATCTCGGCGTCGTCGAGGCCCTCTTCTCTCATGCTGCCCAGGACACCTCGAGCGTCGAGCTGCTCGACCAGGGCCGACCGGCGCAGGGGACCCTTCCCGAGGATCGTCTGAGCGGCGTGGGTGATCTCCTCGGCCGAAATGTTCATTGGTCGACCGTAGCGAACCGGCCAGAGAAGGTTGACCGGCCGCTACTGCAGACATAGTCTGTACGGACAGCGACATTCGTGCGTATAGCGCAAACCCATCGAGCCTCCGGGGGGACCCGGGAGGGCCCGCCGTCGAGAAGCTGGCCTTCGACACCCTCGGGCACGCCTACGCCGTCGGCTTCGTCATCTGTGGCATCGCCGGAGTGGTCGCCGCCGCCCTCACCGTCGTGGCGTTGCGCGGTGGCGGCAGCCGGAGCGCGCCCGACCTCGTCAGATGAGGGGGCCGCGCCGCGCCGTGCGGCCGGCCGACCCGAGCCGGGAGTGCTCTCGGATGACCGCTTCGGCGGCGTCGGGATCATCAGGGGTGATGAACGGGCGAACCCGCGCCCCGTTGTCCAGGATCAACCCGATCTTCTTGCCCGGACGCCGTGGATCCAGGTTCGCCCAGTAGCGGGGGTTGGCCGTGCCCCAGATGCGTGCCCGCCCGGTGAAGGTTCCCAGGGCCACCCGCTCCACGGAGCGGATCCTGTCGTAGGGGACGTGTTTGGCGCCCCACGGGAAGTAGTAGCCGGTGATGGTCACTCCCTCGCCCGTGCACTCGATCCAGCGGTCCCGATACAGGCTGGTCATGGTCGAGCCTCCTCTTCCTCGCTGACGAGCTCTGTACCCGGATCGGCAGCCGGCCTACCTCGTCCCGATGGTTGATGCGGCCGCTACGCTCCGGGAGGAAGAGGGGAGGCTCGGATGCAGGTGCACGTGGATCCGCAACGCTGCCAGGGGCACAGCCGGTGCTACGACCTGGCGCCGGAGGTCTTCGACGTCGACGAGCTCGGCAACGCCTTCGAGCGCAACGGCGGAGTGGTTCCCGCCGATCTGGAAGCCCAGGCCCGGCTGGCGGGGGCCAACTGTCCCGAGCACGCCATCACCGTAGAGGAGTAGTCGATGACCGCTGCCGTTGATGGAGAGGGTCGGCGCCCGCCGGTCGTCGACTGGGCGACCGATTTCGATCACACCGACCCCGCCTGGGTCAACGACCCCTACCCGATCTGGGACGAGCTGCGCCGGGGTTGCCCGGTGGCCCACACGACCCGGTACGGGGGTACGTGGCTGCCCGTCCGCCACGCCGAGGTGGCGGCCGTGGCCTACGACACCGAGCACTTCACGTCCCGGTCGGTGGTGGTCAGCGAGGTGCGCCCCGGGCCGCTGGACCTGCCCGCCCCCATCGGCCTGGCTCCGCCGATCACGTCCGACCCGCCGTTCCACGCCCTGGCCCGGCGCCTGCTGCTGCCCGCCTTCGCACCCAAGGCCATCGCCGCTCTCGAGCCGCTCACCCGGGCCCTGTGCCGGGAGCTGCTCGACGCTCTCGCCGGCCGCGCCGAGATCGACGCCGCCGTCGACTACGCCCAACACATCCCGCTCAAGGTGATCATCGGGATGCTCGGGTTCCCCCAGGAGGACGCCGAGATCTTCCGGCGGTTCATCCGCATCGTCCTCGAGGACGTCAACCAGTCACCGGAGGCCCGCCAGGAGCAGATCAACACCGGGGAGATCGACGCCTACATCGATGCCCAGATCGCCGACCACCAGGCCCGGCCCCGCGACGACCTGACCACCTTCCTCATCGACGCCGACCTCGACGGCAACAAGCTGGCCCCCGAGCACGTCCGCGGCACCATGGTCCTGTTGATGATCGCCGGGATCGACACCACCTGGTCGGCGATCGGCTCGGCCCTGTGGCACCTGGCCGCCCACCCCGACGACCGCCACCGGTTGGCCTGCGAGTCGGAGCTCATGGGCAAGGCGGTCGAGGAGTTTCTGCGGGCCTACGCCCCGGTGACGATGGCCCGCCTGGTCGCCCAGGACTTCGAGCTCGGGGGGCAATCGCTCCACGAGGGTGACTGGCTGCTGCTCCCGTTCCCTTCGGCCAACCGCGACCCCGAGGCCTTCGCCGACGCCGACCGGGTGATCCTCGACCGGGCGGACAACCGCCACGCCGCCTTCGGGCTCGGCATCCACCGGTGCCTGGGTTCCAACCTGGCCCGCATGGAGATGCGGGTCGCTCTCTCCGAGTGGATGGACCGGTACCCCGACTTCGAGCTGGTGGACCCCGCCGCCGTCACCTGGTCCGCCGGGCAGGTGCGTGGCCCCCGGCACATCCCGGTTCGCATCCTCGGTGGCGGCTGAAGCGGCCAGTTGGGTGGGATGGGTGACCGGGATGGGTCGGATCGCCACGCCCGACTCGGTCGCACCCCGTCGGTAGGCTTCCTCCAGCGAGCGGTCACCTGGTTCCCGCTCCCGGGTACCGTCATCAGGCGCTGGAGTCGTGCGTCGAGCGGTGGGGGCCCCTGGCCAGACGTTGCGGTCTCGAGGTGATGGCGGAGACCGGTCTGTTCGATCCTGGCCTGCCCGGTCACGGCTCGTACCGGCAACCCGACGTCGTCGTCGCCGGGCCGGAGCGCACGAGTGAGCGGGGGATCGAGGGTCGGACAGAGCTGGTCGTCGAGATCCGCTTCCCCGGTTATGAGACCTACGCCATCCCCTTCTACGAGAGGGTAGGAGTCGCCGAGCTGTTGGTCATCGAGGTCGACCTCACCCTTCGGCACTGGGTCCGCACCGACGACCGCCTCGTTTGAGGTTGCGTCCCCTACGGACGGCTGGGTGCAGATCGAGGCGCTGGCTGTGGTGCTCGGCGGCGAGGCCGACCGGCCGGACCTGGCTCTGTCCGGTAGGTGGCGCGCCATGAGGCGAGTGCGGCGGACGTGAGGCGAGCAGGGCACAGTTCATCGGCTCGTCGATGGCGCTCGTCGATCGGCACCGGTGCCAGGACGCGCCCGGCGCACATCGGATCTGGACTTGGAACGGGCCGATTCAGCCGCCAGAAGGTGGTGCCAGATCACCGCGGTGCGAAGCGAGACGCTTTGGGCCCCGAGACCGGCGTTGCAGGTTTCGCACATGGCGACCAGGTTGGCGTCGTTACGCAGTTCCTGCTCGGTCGCTCCCACCCGGTACCCATCGGCGACGCTCAAAAGGTGGCCGATGGTGAGGTCATTGGGGGATCCACAGAGCAGGCATCGTCCATGATCCCGTTCAAGGATCCTCGCTTGTTGGCCCGGAGCGATGTTCGCCCGGAGGCGCGTCACGGTCCGAGGCTCGAGCCCGGTCTCGGTTCGCGGGGCGTTGTAGAGGTGGCGTCGACAGGTGCCGCAGACGACCGTGTCCTGGTTGCCAGAGCGGATCAGCAGCGCACGAGTCGTGTAGCAGGTGGGACACGGGTGGCGAGCCGTCCACGTCGTGGACTTCCCCTCGACCAGCCGAGCCTGCAGCTCCTGGACGCGCACGATGCCCTGTGCTCGCTCCGCCGGGTCCATGCGGCTTGCCCGCCGGCGTTGAGCAGCGTCCTCGGGCGACAGCAGAGGAACGGCGGACACGGCCTGATCCTCTCCGAACAGGTCGAGTTGCTCGTCCTCGCGGTCTCCCTGGAGGCCATCCGATTCGTCCACGACGCCAACAGTATGGCGCTTGCGTTGTTCCTGCGCTCTGGCCTGCCCGGTCACAGCCCTACCGGTAACCCGACGTTGTCGTGTCCCGGCCTGAGCCCACGAGTGGCCAGGGATCGAGGGTCGGGCCGAGCTGGTCATCGAGATCGCCCCCTCCCTCAGCGCGGCGTCTGACCGACGTCCGCCTCGTTGAGGCGGCCACGCTTGGGCGGCGTCGTCTTCCTCGGTGCCGCCAACACGACGGTCGACGAACGAGCCGTGCGGCGACACGTTGGGTTCACGGATCGAAACTGACCAGTACTTCCGGTTCACGTAAGGGGTGGCCGGCCCCCTTAGCACCTACCTCGCGCCTCAAAGCCCGGGCGCCGCAGCAGGCGACCCGACGCGCACCGACCCACCCCCAGCGTCGTTGGCAGGGATGGGTCGGGGCGGTGCCCGGTGTCGAGACTAAGGGCCGGGCTCGGCGCAGGCGGGCGATGGTCGGGGAGCCCGGAGCCGTGAGGTGCGGAAGCGCCGGCGATGGTCACACCGTGGCCCGGGGCCACCCGGCGTGCAGGGCGGCCAGCTCGCCGGCGATGATCCGCTCGTGCAGATGTGCCCGGCGGCGCAGAAAGTAGCACGCACCGTGCACCAACTTGCCCCGCCCGATCAGGGTCGGATGCCGACGCCGATCAGCCGCTCGACGGTGAGCCCGAGCACACCCTCGGCCCGTTCAACGGTGAGGGCCTGCTCATCGCGTAGAGCGGACCAGGCGCTGAAGCTCCCGGCGAAGAGGACGGCCTCAACAACGTCGAGGTGCTCCCCGGGCGTCATGTCCTCCAATTCCGGGGCAAAGGTCGCTTCGATCCAATCCCGGTACCGTTTCTTGAGCTGGTCCCTGTTTGCTTGCAACTGACGGGAGAAGGGTTCCCTCAACCGGGCCGCCCGGGCTACGGGCGCCATCACCTCCAGGGCCTCGACCCGCCGGGTGACGAAGGTCGCCACCCGCGCCGCCAGCGGGAGGGAATGGTCGACGGGGGCCATCAGGGGCCCGACTTTGTCCATCTCCCGGCGGCCGGCGGCCAGATACAGCGTCTCGAGGTCCTCGAAGTGCTGCCACACACTCCGCAGCGACACGCCGGCCCGGGCGGCGATGGCCCTGGCCGTGGGCTGGGGGTCGCCGTCCTCGATCAGCGAGAGGAAGGCCTCGACCACGGCCTCTTTCGTCCGCAGCCCGCGCCGGATGCGCCCGTCGTGCTCCTTGGCCCCCTCCATGAGCGCGAACCTAGCGCCCACGCCGTCCTGGGCACACTCCTGACATACTCGGTGGACATCGCGTAGGAGGCCGTCGTGGTAGGCAATGAGACTGTGCGGCCCTCGTGGTCACCTCCGTCCCCCGACTGCCCGGTCGGGTCCGACACCCTGCCGGAGATACGCCACATCGTGGTGTTGATGATGGAGAACCACTCCTACGACAACTACCTGGGGATGTTGGAGCGGGGGGACGGGTTGCCGAGAGATCAAGCGGGCCGGCCGGCGGCGACCAACCCGACTCGTGGGGGGCGCTCGGTCGCCGCACACCGGTTGGCTTCGACAACGCAGTACCCGGACGTCCCCAGCCAGTCGTGGATTGCCAGCCATGAGCAATGGTCCGAGGGTCGGAACGACGGGTTCGTGCGCAGTGCCGAGGATCAGGGCCAGCCCGTCGGTCCGGGCATCGGCATGGGGTACTGGACCGAGGAGGATCTGCCCTTCTATTACGCCCTGGCCCGCACCTTCCCCCTCTGCGACCGGTGGTTCTCCTCCTGCCTGGGGCCCACCTTCCCGAACCGTCGGTTCCTGGTGTCCGGCACGGCCAACGGTCTCACCGACGACAGCCTGAGTCGAACCATCAATCGGCCGGCCAACGGCACACTCTTCGATCTGCTCGACCGGCACCGCATCACCTGGACGAACTACCACCCGGCGACCCACACGAAACCGGTCGGCCGGCGGTTGGCCGGCACCCACGGGCTGCGTGCCGGGCGGTTGGTCCACGGCTCGATCAAGCGCTCCTTGGTCGGCGGGATGGGTCACGGCACGACGAATGCCAAGTCCCGGCTGGAGTTCACGGCCGACTGCTATCCGTTGGGCCTCCTTCGCTACGCCCGCCACGTCCGATCGGTGGAGCGATTCGTTGCCGACGCCGCCGCCGGGGCTCTCCCAGCAGTGAGCCTTGTCGACCCCGACTTCCACCAGTACTCGGAGGAGAACCCGCAGGACATCCAACTGGGGGAGGCGTTCGCAGCTCGGATCATCAACGCCGTCATGCACGGCCCGGGCTGGGCGGGCACCGTGCTGATCTGGGTGCACGATGAGCACGGCGGCTACTACGACCATGTGCCACCGCCCGAGGCTCCCGAACCCGATGACCGCCTACCGGAGGGCGGCGGTTCATCAAGGTACGACCGCTACGGGTTCCGGGTCCCCGCCGTCATGGTGGCGCCGTACGCCCGGGCGGGCTATGTCTCCCATCAGGTCCATGACCACACCTCCATCCTGAAGCTCATCGAGACGAAGTGGAATCTGCCACCGCTGACTCGCCGGGACGCCCACGCCGATAACCTCCTCGATTCGCTCGACCTGGTGGGACCGCCGGCCTTCGCCGTCCCGCCCCCCCTGCCGCCACCGGCCCGGCGTCCCCCGCCGTCCTGAGGGTTGCCGGCGCCAGCGATGATTTCGCGGAGTTGGTGAGGTCCTACCCGTTGACAGTCCCCGATCCGAGGAGCGAGATGCTTGACCTCGAACCTGCCACCAGCGTCCTGACCGACCTCGTCGCCGGCGTTGGCGACCACCAGCTGGGCGGGCCCACCCCGTGCACCAAGGCGAGCCTCGGTGACCTGCTCGATCACATCGACGGGTTGTCGATGGCCTTCGCGGCGGCGGCGAAGGCGCCCATGGGTCCCCGACGACGCGCCGCTGCTCGCCCGACTCCTTGGCCTGACCGGCCGCAACCCGAGATGGCCTTCCGGAGCATCCGTTGGCTGACCCGTTGACGCCGAACGGGTTGGCCCGCTTCGGCGAGGTCGCGGCCGCGTCGGTCGGAGCTGGCGACGTGCCCGGCATGGTGGCGTTGGTCGCCAGCGGTGAGCAGGTGCATGTCGATGTGCGGGGCTCGTTGTCGATCGGTGGACCCGCGGTGCAGCGCGACTCGCTGTTCCGGATCGCCTCGACGACCAAGCCGATCACCGGCGCCGCCACGCTGGCGCTGGTCCACGAGGGTCTGCTCGCCCTCGACGAGCCGGTCGACCGCCTGCTGCCCGAGCTGGCGGACCTTGCGTGTTGCGCCGGATGGACGGACCGCTCGACGACACGGTCCCGGCCCGACGGGCGATAACCGTTCGTGACCTGCTCACGTTCACGTTCGGGTTCGGCATGGACATGGAGATGTTCATGGCGCCACATCCGTGGCCGGTGGTGGCGGCGACCACCGACCTGCACCTGGCCACGATCGGGGCTCCGAGCCCAGCCGATCAACCCGACCCCGACACATGGATAGCGGCCCTCGGCTCGCTGCCGCTGCTGGCCCAGCCCGGCGAGCGCTGGCTCTACAACACCAGCGCCTCGGTGCTGGGCGTGCTGATGGCGCGGGCCGCGGGGATGCCGTTCGCCGACGTGTTGCGCACCCGGGTCCTTGCGCCTCTCGGGATGGGCGACACTGCCTTCTGGAGCGACGACACGACGCGGCTGGCAACCGCATACGTCCCGACCGCCGACGGGTTGGAGGTCTGGGACCCACCGAACGGCCAGTGGAGCAAGCCGCCGGCGTTCGGTGACGGAGGAGCGGGACTGGTGTCCACCGTCGATGACCTTGTGGCCTTCGCCCGCATGCTGCTGCGAGGCGGCGAGCCCGTGCTGCCCGCCGAAGCCGTCGCCGAGATGACCCGCGACCAGCTGACCGCGCAGCAGAGGGCGCGGGACGGGAAAGGGTTCCTCGGCGGCCGGGGCTGGGGGTTCTGCCAGGCGGTGGTGACCGACGGCCCCCACGCCGGCGCCTTCGGCTGGGACGGCGGCCTGGGCTCGTCCTGGCTGGTCGATCCGATTCGGGACCTGGTCGTGGTCGTCTTGACCCAGCGGTTGTTCGTGACCGCCCGGGGACCGCAGCTCCATCGTGACCTCGAGGAGGCGGCGTACGCAGCCCTTGCCTAGGGGCGGCGTCGGGTAGCGGGGCCGGTCCGGCCTGGGACCGCCGGGTAGCATCTCAGGAGATCTATGCCCTACGACGAGGATCTTGCTCACCGGCTCCGAGAACTGCTCGCCGACGAGGACGGGATCACCGAGCGGCAGATGTTCGGCGGCCTCGCCTTCCTCCTTCACGGCAACATGTCCGTCAGCGCATCACGCAACGGCGGGCTCCTGGTCCGAATCGATCCCGCCGACACGGATGCGGTGCTTGCTCGGCGTCATGTCGCCCTCATGGAGATGGGCGGCCGCACCATGGATGGGTGGGTCACCGTCGCCCCGGAGGGGCTGAGGACCAAGCGCGAGCTCGCTTCCTGGGTCAAGCGCAGCATCACGTTCGCTCGCACCTTGCCGCCGAAGCAACGTTCCGCGGGTTCCGGGCGTTCCGGCGCCTCGGCGTCAGTTCAACGTGGTCGGGGCGGGAAGTAGGGGATGCAACTCGGGACCTGCGGCGGCTTACCGGCGGCCCGGTCGTGTACTCGTCAACCATCCAGGCGCCGTCCCTGCAAAATGCTGCCCTGAGAGCAGCCACGTCCGCGGCGTCACCTCTTGGGCCTTGGGTGCCCAGGATCGTGATACCCCGACGGCTGGGCGGAGTCGAGACGGGTCGTCCCCAGGCGGTACGCCCTGAACGCGTAACAGCGGGCCAGTGAGCAGTTCGGGGATGGTCCATTTCCCGGGTCCGACCACGTCCGGTGATGACGATTGAGGTGCACGGGGAAATCGGAGGGCCACCCGAACCAGCAGGTGGGAGCTGGCGGCCAGTTGACGTCCCTCCCACGCCTGAATCGTGGGATTCCCGGGGTGGTTTGCTCGATCCGGTCCCGCCGCCGGTCGGCCTCTCTGGCCTTGAGCCCGGCGATGGCCGCCTTGGGCGCCGCCCGCAGCTTCGAGCCCTTCTGCTGGCGGGCCAGGCAGCGCTGCAAGCGTCGCAGCCGTTGGGTCTGGCCCGGGCGGAGGGCCGGAGCATGATGGTGGGCGCTGTCGGGGGTGGTGAGGGTGGCCACCACCCCAGCGTCGACGCCGACAGCGGCACCGGTGGGTTCCCGCTCCAAGGTCGGCTGGGGTGCGGCGAAGCTCACGTGCCATCGTCGGGCCCGGTCCAAGGTGACCCTGGCCATACCGTACTCGGCGGGCAAGCCCGCGACAGCCGGAAGCGGACCGGGCCGATCTTGGGGACGACGAGCGTCGCCCATCGCAGGTTCAGCCGGCGCACGGCCACGCCGCGCACGCAGAAGCCCTCGTCGGTCCCCGCCTTGCGCCACCGGGGATGGCGATGCGCGCGCATCGCCACAATGGCGGGCCAGCATCGGGACCTGGCCCGGATCCGGGACGAGACGGTAGCGGTGGGCCACGGCTGTGCCGCCCACTTCTGGTTTTCAACTAGCGGCGGTCTTGTTCGTCGAGCAGGACGCCACCGCAACCATCATCGCAGCAGGGCGAGACAAGCAACGGCGGGCTTCGCCCGCCGCAACGAAAAGGTCTTTGACCCACCACTGAAGTGATGGGCTCGCGGCCCTTGATCGATCAGGTCACAGGGTAGGCATCCGGTCGGAGTCCGCGACGTCACCTCCTGAGGCAGACTTGGGGTCAGCGGGGTGTGCCGCAGACCGCAATGAAGACCAGCCCTTCGTGACCAGCTCGTACCTGTCTGGCCGAGTCCACGGTCACTGCTATGAACTGACCTGGTTCAACGGGCACCTCTTCGCGGTCAACGACGACCCAGCCACTGCCGCGGACGATGGCGTAGACGTCTTCGGCCTTATCCTCAACATGGTCATGGCGCACGGTCTCCGCCGCGGGAGGCAACTCGACTTGGTACATCTCGAAGGCACGAATCCCGAGCGCTTCTCCGACCCGCTTGTCGAAAGGACTCCCAGCAGGGTGCGGACCCCGCCCTGCCGCGATGGAGGCGGGATCGACAATCTGATAGGTCACGTCACTCAAGGTAGGTTGTGCCGGGGCGCCGCGAGGCCATCGCTGACCGATGCCGGCGGCTGACCGGTTGGTCGGCGGCCCTCCTTGAGCACTGGACCTTCCCTACAGTGAGGATCTGATGCGACACCGCGGCGCCTCCATCACAAACCTGCTGCGCGGTCACGCCGGTGAGCTGATCTGTTCCTGTTGCCACGGCCTGATCGCACGGGCACAGATGAGACCCCTCGGCGGCATCCGGGTGTACGATCCGGACGGTGGGCGGATAGCACCGCTCGGCGGGGTCACGGCGATGGCCATAGCCCAGACCCGCCTGGCGCACGCCGAGGCGGCGAGCGCCGGGGCGACCGGCTCAGATCGGGACGCCGACGGAGAGGTAGGTGTCGCCCAGTCCCACGTCGAATACCTTCGGCGAGAGGCCGGCGAGTTGGTGTTCGACCTGATCTGTCCCAACTGCAGGAGCCACTACCTGCGTTCCTCACCAGACCTGGCCCGGAGCGTGCAACACGAGCAGGGGGGTCGAGTCTCGCTCGCCTGAATCACCGCGCCGGAGGCCACATGGGTGACAACCGAGGCGTCACACTCCACATGGGCGGCGGTGGCCGGGTCGAGGGGGGTGCTATCGACCAGTTCGCTCCGGTCGGGACCGGCGATCACATGGACAGGTAGCGGCGAGGAGATGATCATCGACCCACCATGAGCGGGCGAGGGGCGCCGGGTGGATGTCGTGGGTGGCCATGCAGCTCCTCAGGTCTGGTCCCCGAAGGATGACGACGGACAGCCTGTGTCACCGGATCGTGGCACCGTGGGCCCATGGGACCCTTGAACACTCGAGATCGGGCAGAAGAGTGCCTGCTCGGGGCCTGCATCGGAGACGCGTGAGGGGCGCCGTATGAGTTCAAGGGCCCGAGGGACGTGCTCGATGGCTACAGGTCGGGCGTGTTCGGCACGGCTCCAGGTCATCCGACGGACGATTCCACGCTGATGCTGTTCCTCGCCGAGCATCTTGTCGAGGTTATCGCCGGTCGTGGCGGCCGGGCTCCGGATCCTGACGAGGTGGCCTGGGACGGCTATGTCCGTCGCCTGGTGGCGTTGGTCGAGGGTGGTCCTCCCGACGTGGGCAACGCCACCCGCCATGCCGCCGAATGCTGGTGTCGGGTCCTCTCTGGCCGATCCGGGGCAGGGGCGGCGCGGAACGGATCCTACGCGGGACGACTCGGTGCAGGGCAACGGCAGCCTGATGGCCGTGGCCGCCTGCGGGCTGGCGTGGGCCGGCCGCCCCGACGAGGGCGCCCGCGCCGGGTCGGCCTTTGCCGACGTCACCCATCCCTCAAAGGTGGCACGCCAGGTGAACGCCGACGCATCCGCGCTCCTCGCCCTCGTGGTGGCGGGCCTCCCCGTGCCCGACGATCCCCGCTTCCGCCCTTCCCTTCCGTGCCGTCCCACCGACAAGATCGGTTGGTGCAAGGTCGCCTGGGCGCTGGCGGCCCAGGCACGTCATCACGCCGAGACGGTCGGCCCACTCGAGGCCCTGCGTTGGGTGATTGCCCGAGGCGGCGACACCGATACCAACGGTGCCGTGGCCGGAGCGGTGCTGGGAGCGGCCTACGGCACGAATGCATGGACGGGGTGGGCGACGGATGGCCTGGCCGAAGCACCACGATGCAGGCGGCTGGCCGGCCGGTTGGTCGGCGGCCCACCTTGAGCGCTCGGCCCCGACCCCCGTTAGGGAGGTCCTTTGTTGGTAGACCTTTCTTGTGTCGTCTCCTCGTGTTCGAGCGTCCTGAGCAATGCTCGCACGCCGGATTCCACTCGACTTCTTTCGCTGCTGGTCAGTAGGTCGACGAGGAGTCCGCGCAGCGTGGCGACGATGAGCTCGGCGATCTCGTTGCGTCGTTGTTCAGACCAGTCCGCCGGGCAGATCGCCCGGACTGCTGGCAGGTACTGCTCAGTGGCGTCACGACCTAACCCCGCATACCGGATGGGGTCGTAGAGTGCCAGACCGCTGGCCTGGTCGAGCACACGTGGACCGGCCTGCTCGTCAGTCAAGGTGAGCCACACCGACCGGACACGCTCGCCGAGGGTCATGTCAGCGGATCCCGTCGCCGCGGCCGACGCTGTGTTCACTCGTCGTTGCCGCAGTTCCGCCAGGGCCTGACGCATCAGCTCGTCAACGTTGTCAAAGTGGTAGAGGAGAACCTTGTGGGTGGTGCCAGCGGCCCTCGCCGCCCGCCGGAGTGAGAAGTCCACGAGTCCGCGCTGGTCTAGGTCGTCCGTCACCGATCGAAGGAGCGCCACCCGTCGGCTCTCGCCTCGCGCCGAGCCGGTCGCTCGCCGGCGGGCTGGACCAGAATGTGACCCGCGTGGTTCACTTGAGGGCATAACCACTATGGTCGCAAAGG
>JALYVP010000112.1 GCA_030853185.1 Actinomycetota bacterium
CGTGGTCGATCACGCAGATCCGGTCGGCCAGCCGGTCCACCTCCTCGAGGTACTGCGTGGTGAGGAGCAGGGTCGTGCCGTCGGCGACCAGGCCGGCGATGACCGACCACAGGTCGATGCGGCTGCGGGGATCCAGCCCGGTCGTCGGCTCGTCGAGGAACAGCACCGGCGGGCGGGCGACGAGGGCGGCGGCCAGATCGAGGCGCCGACGCATACCGCCGGAGTACGTCTTGAGCGTCCGCCCGCCGGCGTCAGCCAGGTCGAACTGCTCGAGCAGCTCGCCGGCCCGGCGCCGCCGCTCCGCTCTGGGAAGGTGGTTCAGCCGCCCCACCAGCACCAGGTTCTCCAGCCCGGTGAGGCCCTCGTCGACCGCTGCGTACTGGCCGGCCAGGCCGATGACGGTACGGGCGGTCGCGGGATCGGCCAGCACGTCGATGCCGGCCACCTGCGCCGTCCCCGAATCCGGGCGCAGCAACGTGGTCAGCACCCGCACCGCCGTCGTCTTGCCCGCCCCGTTGGGCCCGAGCAACCCGAGGACCGTTCCCGCCGGGATCTCGAAGCTCACGCCGTCGAGGGCCCGCACCCCGCCTTTGAACATCTTGACCAGCGAGTCGACGACAACCGCCGATCCGGAGGGTACGGGCACGCCCGAGGATAGCGCCGGTCCTCAGATGCGCTCGACGACCAGATCGAACGAACACGAGCCGTCGCTCATGGGCGCAATGATCGAGTCCCGGACGCCGAAGACGGCGTCCTGGCCCAACCATGGCGACTGTTGGTCGAACACGTGGGTGACCAACGGCCTGAACCCCGGGGCCCGGACCATGAGATGGACGTGGGCGGGCCGCCACGACTGGCGCCCGGTGACCCGGAGCATCTCGCCGACAGGACCATCGTCGGGGATGGTGTAATCGACGGGGCGTACCATACGGATCTGGTAGCGCCCGTCGTCGAGCGCCGTGAAGACGCCACGGAGGTTCCTCTTCTCGCCGTCTTCCTCGATGTCGTACAACCCGTTGGGTTGTACCTCCCACACGTCGATGGTGGCACCAGGCACCGGGTTGCCGTCGAGGTCTCGCACCGCGCCGTGCAGCACAAGAGGCTCGCCCCCCGTCGACGGGTCGTCAACGATCGAGTCGCCGTAGCTCCGCCTCGCCGCCCCGGGGACGTAGAACGGCCCGAGCACCGTTGGCACGGTCGCTCCCACCCCGGGCTGGTCGTTGACCATCTCGAGCAGCATCGACACGCCGAGCGTGTCAGACAACAAGATGAACTCCTGGCGCTCGCCGTCGCACTTCTGTCCGACCGCGGTCAAGAAGTCAATCCCGGTCCGCCATTCCTCCCGACTCAACCCGACCTCCTCGACGAACGCCGAGAGGTGCCGCACCGCCGCTCGGAGAACCTCGGCGGTCCGAGGGTCAGTGCCGGCGAACGTAGCGCACACCTGGCGCTGATGTTCGGCCGGAGTGGTGGGGAGGTTCATGGCTTATCCGGCCATCCGGTGCATGAAAGCTACCCTTGCTGGCCGCTGAAGGTGCCCTTGAGCTGAGCCTCGTTCTCGGCGTAGACGTCAGCGGTCTTGTGGAGCTGCATCTGGTGGTCGTCCATCAGGGACAGCAGCTTGTTCGAGAGGGCGTGGAACTCCTGGTAGAGGGTGGCGAAGGCTCCTGACGACTCGCTGACCCAGCCGGAGCTGGTGAGCGTCTGCACCTGGTTCAACGCCTGCTGGTGGGACTGGGCCACCTGGTTGCGGATGTTGCCGATCTGGCTCGCCGTGGAGTGGATCTCCTCGGGGGTGGCCTGAATGCTTCCTGCCATGATGTCGCCCTCCTGGGGTTGTGGTCTTGGCTGTAGGGGCCGTCCCTCGAGCCATTGATGAATCTAACCGGATGCCGTTCCGGGGGGAACGGGAAGCCCTCCCCAACCGGCGGCCGAGGCCGCCCACCTCACCCGACCAGGGGGACCTGGACCAGGAACCAGTCACCGCGCCAGGCCAGGCAGGCCCGGCCGGGAGGCATCCGGGTCACGAAGGGCTTGGGCAGGCGCACCCCGACCAGGTCCCCGTCGAAGGTCGACGATGGGGAGAAGAGCATCCCTGCGGTGGCCTTGCGGGCCTCGGCGACGGTGCCTCGCAGCTCGACCTTCAGCTCCTCGGTGGGGCCGGCAACGACGGCGACCAGGCGGGGCGACAGCTGGTCCCGCAACAGGTCTCGCAGAGTCTCATCGGCCTCGCTGCGGGCAAAGACGTCGGCATCGTCCACCACCACGGCCACCGGCCGGCCCGACGCCCTCGCCTTTTGGACCGCCGCCTCCAGGACATCGGGGCCGGGAACGCTCTCCAGCACCTCGACCCCGTCGAGATCGGCCAGCCCGGTGAGGGGTGAGGGGCGGGGGCACACGGCGACCACCCTCGCCCCCCCGAGAGCGAGTCGGCGGACCATGGCGGTGAGCGCGGTGCTGCGCCCGCTCTGCGGGGGACCGGCGACGATGAAGCCGTTGGTCGCGATCAGGTCGAGGGCGTAGACCTGGAGCTTGTCGCCACCGACGCCAAGGACGGTCCACAGACCGCCGTCGGGGACAGGGTCGGGAAGCAGCGACTGTCCGTCGGCCACCAGGGCATCGACCTCCGCGGTGGTGACCCTGCTGGGCAGGGTGTCGACCCGCAGGGGTTGGTTCGGTCGCGGTTCCGGCCACCGCTCGGCGGCGCGGGCGCCAAGTGTGCGCACCGCTTCGGCCTGGACCTGGCCGGCCGGGTCCAGGCCATCGACGGCATCGCCGATGAGCGCCAGCTGGATCTCGTTGCCGGAATCAGCTCGCAGCGCCCGCCCGGGCCCCATGGTCTCGGCGATGTGCTTGGGGTTGAGGTTGACCAGGCGGTAGTCCTCGCGGTCGTTGAGCCGCATGACCAGGCGGTCCTCGATGAGCGACGCGATCCGGTCGCTGAGCAGGCTGCGGTCGCCGGCCAGGACGAGGTGCAACCCGACCCCGGGCCCTTCGCGCACGAGGCGCGTGATCAGGCCAGGCAGCTCGCTTCCCGATTCGATGGGGTAGGTGGCGGAGAAACCCTCCCAGCGGTCCAGCATCAAGACCATGTACGGCAGCCGGTCGTCGGGAGGGGAGGCCCGGCGTTGCTCGGCGATGTCGCCGAACCCCTCCAGGGCCAGCACCTCCTGGCGGTGCTTGATCTCCTCGCTGAGCCGCTCGACGAGACGCTGGATCCGCTCGCCCTCGGAGCGGACGACAACCGCGCCGCAATGGGGCAGGGCGGCCAGGGGCAGGAGGGCCCCGTTACCGAAGTCCAGGGCGTAGAGGTGCACGTCGGTGGGCGAGACCGACCCGGCCAGGCTGGCCGCGAGGGTGCGCAGGAAGGTGGATCGACCGCTGCGCGCTGCCCCCGCCACCGCTAGGTGGCCTCCGCGGACCAGGTCGAACATCGCCGTCTGCTGACGCTGCTCGCCGGGAAGGTCCTCGATCCCGAACGGCACCGCCAGCTCCTCCCCGAGCGGATCGGTCTCGAGCGCACCGAGGCCGATCCGCGCCGGCAGGGGGGGCAGCCACGGGCTCGGGGCGGGGGGGAAGTTCAGGCTGACGGCCGCCTTGGTGATCCCCCTCACCAACGCATGGAGGTCGGTGGCGGCACCGACCTTCTCCGCCGCCCGCAGGCGGGCGGGGACCGGATAGCCGACCCGGGCCCAGGGAAGGGGAAGAACCCACGGTGGCGCCAGGCCGACGCTCTCACCGCGGCGCCGGCCGGCCACCCGTGCCGACTGGAAGGCGACGATGGACGCTCCGCCACCCATGCGGGCGAACGCCCGGCCCGGTGTGGCCCGGGAGATCGATGCTGCGTCCTTGGCCTCGAGGACCTCCTGGCTGTCGCCGGGGTCTTCCATCCTCAAGGCGATGCGAAGCCCGGTGTTGGCCCGCATCTCGCCGGTCACCACGCCCGCCGGGCGCTGGGTGGCCAAGATGAGGTGCACGCCGAGCGACCGGCCCACCCGGGCGATGCGGATCAGGCCGGTTACGAAGTCCGGCAGCTCCTGGACCAGCTCGGCGAACTCATCGATGACCAGCACCAGCCGGGCCAGTCCGGCGCGCGCCGCACCGTCCGGGTCCTTGTCCCAGGCGGCGTCGATGTCGGCCGCCCGCAGCTCGCTCAGGCGGCGCTCGCGACGGTGCAGCTCTGCGTTGAGCGAGGTGAGGGCCCGCTGGGTCTCCTGGCCGTCGAGGTTGGTCACCATGCCCACCGTGTGCGGCAGCTCGGCACAGTCAGCGAAGGCGCTGGCCCCCTTGTAGTCGACGAGGACGAAGTTGATGGCGTCCGGGCGGTTGGCCAGGGCCAGGCTCGCCACCAGGGTCTGCAGGAACTCGCTCTTGCCGGCGCCGGTCGTGCCCGCCACCAGGGCGTGCGGACCGTCGCGCCGTAGGTCCAGGACGAAGGGCCCGTCGACGGAGACGCCCACGACGGCGCTGGTCGTCCGCCCCGCCGCCTGCCATCGGGCCACCACCTGCTCGGAGGCATCAGGGTCGATGCCAACCAGGTCGATGAAGCGGACCGTGGTGGGGATCATGGCCCCGCTCTCCTGGCCCCCCGCATCGCGTAGCGGCGAGAGGCCCCGGGCCAGCTCGTCCGCCCAGGCCGGCTCCACCTGATCGACGAGCACGTCGGTGACCGGGTCCTCGCCGTTGACCTGCACCGTTGCGGTGATGGACTGGTCGCCCTCGAAGACCACCTCAGCTCGACCTTCTTCGGCCAGCCGGGCGGCGTCGCGGTCAAGACCGATGCTGTAGATCCCGTAGCGAGGGCCTTCGCGCAGGAGGCGGGGGACGCCCGGCAGGGAACGGAGGGCCCGAACGCTGTCCAGGACGACGACCACCGCGGGGAGCCAGATCTGGTCTCGACGGTCCCCACCGCGACTGGTCTGGGCTCGGGCGTCGAGAAGTTTGAGCAGCTCCTTGACCCTCTCCTCCCGCGATGCGGGGTCGTTGCCCACGACCAGCGGGGATCCGCCGGGTGCCTCGCGCCACAGGTGCGGCAGCCACCGGCTCCACTCCCACGAACCTGGGTCCTCCGGGGAGGTCAGGAGGCAGAGCATGACCGACTTGGGGCTGTGCCAGGCGGCTATCTGGGTGACGAGCCACCGGGCCAGGGCGGCCACGGCGTCGTCGGGGCCGGCCACGCCGAGCACCCCGGCGGCGCGCAGGTCCACGACCACCGGCATGACCGGGAGCACCGGCACCGTGATCGGCGGAGGATCACCGGGTTCCCGCTCGTCGTCGGGGTCGCCCATGTGGGTGACCTCCACGGCGGACGGGCGGTCGACGACGCCGACCCTCAGGACCAGGGCGTCGAGGTCGTACTCCCGGCGCTCCCAGAGCCGCCGCCCCGGTCCAAGCACCGTCGCCGCTGTGGCCGCCGGGTCGAGCCACCGCACCCGCTCGTCCGTGAGCTCCCGTTGCGCCGCCTCCTCGATCTTCTTACGGGCGCTCTCGGTCTTGTTCGAGAAGGTCTTGGTGTTGGTCTGGCGCTGCTTCTTCTGGCGCTTGCGCTGGCTCAGGGTGCTCGAAACGATCAGCACCGGGCTCAGCAGGATGAATCCGAGGGTCGCCACCTGGCGGGTCACGGCGTAGAGGACCCCGCCCATCACCAGCGGCGCAATGGCCTGGGCCCACGGGAACGGGAACTTCTCCTGGGTCGACGGTCGCGACGGCGCCTGGACCTTCACGTTGCGGGCCCCGGGTTGGAGACGGGCTGGGCGGTTGAAGGCGAGCGAGCCGTCCTCCCGGGTGATCACGTCCGCGTCGGCGGGGACCGGGGAGCGCAGCTCGAGCACCGAAGACCCGACCTCGATTGCCGCGTCGGCGTCGAGGGGGCAAGGGGCGGAGAGCCGCTGGCCATTGACCCACGTGCCGTTGCGGGAACCGAGATCTTCGACCACCCACCTCGGGCCGTCGGTCACCGGGCCGCCGTTGTCCGCGCTGCTAGAAGCACCGGCGGTGCCAGCACCGGCGGTGCCAGCACCGGCGGTGGCAGCACCGGCGGTGGCCGGAGCGGGAACGCCGTCTGCGTGCCACGTGAGCCGGGCGTGGTGGCGCGACGCGGCCGGGTCGTCGATGGCGATGTCGGCGGCAGGGTCGCGCCCGATCACGATCGTCGAGGCGAGGATCGGCCAGCGCCGGCCGGCGAACGGGCCGCTCACCGTGGACAGCTCCACCGCCGCCTGGCGTTGGGGGCCGGCGCCGGGCGGCGCCGCCGAAGCCGATTCGTCAGCGACCGTGACCACGACGCCGTTGCGAAGACCGCAGCCAGCGAGCACCCCCTGCGTACCGAGCGGCTCGGCTCCGAGCCACAGTTCGCCGGGCCGAACGGTGGCCAGGGCGGAGGTCACGTCGGCCAGCGGGGTATCAGGGTCGGCGTCGAGAAGGACGTCCTGCTCCCATCCGCCACCTGGGTCGCGGAGCCGCACCTGGATCTGCATCAAGGCCGAGGATACAGACAGGAGCCTCCCAGCACCCCCGAGCCGTCTCGCCGTCTGATCACCCGGCGTGGGCGTAGAGACGGGCGGCCTGGCCGGTTGCCTCCGCCCAGGTCTGCCCGACGAGCGAGTACGCGTCGGGGTCCGCTCCGCTCATCGCCCAGCCCAGCATCGAACCATAGCGATCACCGCCGGTCGGGCCGCCGAACTGGCGAGCGGACAACGGGGCGCCTCGGGCATCGACGAACGTCGGGTTGCCCGTCATCTCGAGATACGACTGAGGTGACGAGTTGAGGGGGTAGATGCGGTCACGCAGAAGAATTCCGAACAAGCTGAGGACGGCGATCTTTCTGGCGCCGGCCACCTCCGAACCCCGCCCGCTGGTGCCCTGCCTGTTGGTCGGACCCGGAGCCGGAGGGACCGAGTCCGACGGGCCCAGGCCCACGCCCTCGTCGGCCCCCGCCGCAAGTGGGCCCGGAGCACCCGACTGGACCCGATCCCAGGCCGCGGCGTCGTAGCCCAAAGCGGCAACGTTCTCCGAGGTGGCCTGTTGCAGAGCGGTCTGGCGAGCGCCGAGCGGCCGGCCGGCGGTGTCTCCCGCCGACCGCTCCAGAGCAGCACCCAACGCGCGGACCTGAGCATCAGCCAGTTCCTGGTAGGCGACCGGGACCCGGGCAATCCTCAACACCACGGTTGTCACGCTGGGCGCATCGAAGGGCACGGACGGGACCGCGGTGCCGGGGAGACCGACACTCAGGGTCTGAGCGACCCCCGCTGACTGTTCCGCCAGTGCCGTCGCCACCCCTGCCCACAGTCCCGAGAACTGGCTGCCCGGGGCCCCGGATCCAGCGAGCACCTTGACCGCCTCGGCCACAAGAGCTACGGCGTGCGGGGACGGTCCCTGCGCAGAGGCGGCGAGGATCCGGCCCGCCGCCGCCCCGTCCCTCCCCAACCCCCCGTCCCCGTGCACCATCTCCGTGAGCCGATCCCGGGCCGGGGCGCCCGGAGCCGGCGAACGGAGCAGCGCCCGGGCCGAAGCGGGCGAAGGCGTCGGGCCGGCCAGCGCGGCCGAGAGCTTCGGGTCGACCGGACTGCCGTTCCCGCCGCAACCGCACATGATGGCGGCGAGGGTCACGGCCACCATGCCGAGAACGGGCACCGAGTGCTGGCCCCGAGAGCGCAGACGTCGAAGCTTCACCCCCTGATCGACCCGCCCGACGCCGGGACGGGCCTCTTCGGGGCTCGGGCCCTAACCACCGGACGCGCCGAGCACGAGGGCGGCGAGTTGGTTGCCGGTGACCAGATGGTCGGTCACGATCTGGTTGAAGTTCTCGGATCCGGTGGTACCAGGCTTTTCGAGCCACTGCATGAGGGAGCCCATGGCGTCGCCATTCTTGACGAAGTCCTGCGCCGGCAGCAGCGTTGGACCCGCCGGGCCGTTCTGGTAGAAGGGCGGATTCCCGGGCAGGACACTCGGCGTCGCCACCTGGTTGTTGATCAGGGCATTGGCCAGGGCAATCCTCGAGAAGCCGGCCAAGGAGAGCTCCTGGGCGTCACCGGTCGTCGTGGGCTGAGTGCTGGCATGCGACGCCCCCCCGACGTCGGCGAGGACCGTGGCGGCGATACCGGACGGGATGCCGACGACCTGGCCCCCGGGGACGATGTTGGCCACCGAGCTCAGACCCTGCGTGATGTATTTTGCCGTGGCCAGCGAGTGCTGGAACGCCGCCTCATTGGCGTTCGCCCCATCCTGAGCGATCAAGGTCTTGACCCCTCCGAGGAATGCCAGGGTCGAGGTCCCCTTGTTCAGCGACTGCTCGATGCCCGAAGGATCGTGGCTGGTCTTGTAGCCGATCACCGCTTGGTTGAGCGAGCTGTTGAGGTAGCCGACCTGGCCCGCCTGCAGCGTGCTGTAAGCCGATTTGTCCTGGCTGACCACGCCCAGGACTCTGGCCAGATCCACACCGTTGAAGGTCGGTGCCACGAACACAGAGCCGCCCGGACCCGGGTACAGGCGGCTGCCCGTCGTCGAGTTCGGATAACCCTCGATGGTCATGTTCACCGCCGCGATGTCCGGCTTCTGGGACAGGATGTTGGCGACCGCCGGCCGTAGAGCGCTCATCTGGTCGGCGTAACCCGAGTTCATCTTGTACTGCGTGGCGAGGGTGTGCACCATGTTGCTGGTGATGCCCGCTGTGGTCGTGGTGCTCGGACCGGCCGTCGCCGCCTGCAGGGCGGAACCGAGCGAGGCGCCCTTGTCATAGGTCCACGGCGTGCCGGTCAGCACATAGTTCAGGTTCGGGTTCTCCCCGCCGCCATACCGGGGTGCGAACAGCGCTTGGGCGGCCAGGGGCGAGACCGCCGCCGCATGCATCAGCCCGTACATCGGGCTCCCGCCGGAATCGAGATGCCCCATCATCATCGGGAGGCTGGCCCCCATGATGGACTGCGGGCTCAAGTTCAGGTTGTTGGCTGCGGCGAACATGTACGGCCCGGTGTACTCCATACCGTGGCCCAGGCCGTTCTGCTGGTTCTGCTTGTCCCAGTTGATGATCCCGGTACCTACCGTGTTGAGGAACTGGGCTTCGAAGGGCGGCTGGCCGCTGGCCGCGCCGAGGATCTGGCCCAGGCCCCAGTAGCCCGAGGACGGCTTGCTCCCGTTGAGGTCCTTGGCGTTGTGGTCGGCGGTGGCGATGAGCGACTGGGCGAAGGTGGGGTCCAGGTTGAGGCTGTTGGACGCCGACGCCAGAGAGTTGGCGAGAAAGCCCAGCACGCTGTGATTGCTGTTGTAGACGTTCTGGGCGTCCTGGATGCTCCTCTGGTTGTTCATGTTCTCGCCCATGGCCACGGGGAGGGCCTCGAGGCCCTTGGCCCCGAGCTTGTTCATCAGGGAGGCGGAGAAGGTCTGGTCGTGGCTCAGGTCAGCCAGGGTCCCCAAGGTGGCGACGGCATTGTGGTCCCCCTTCGCCGCCTGGGGGAGCAACGACGCGGCCTGGTTGACGAAGCTCTGGACCCACTTCTGGGCGTCGGTGTTCTGGGCGTCGTTCCACAGGTTGGTGGCGTAAGAGCCCCCTGCGTCCTGGCCGGCGATGATCTTTCCCACATCGGTCCCGCCCTTGATGGCGGCATCCAGGTCGGCGGTGGCCCGGCTGTCGGCTGCGGTAGCTTGCTGCAACACCTGCTGGATCTGGGTCTGGAGCTGGGCGGCCTTGGCCTTGGCCGCCTGCCAGGCGCTCATGGCGCTGTCGTAGGCGTTCTGGGCGTTGATGCGGGCCGCCTCCTGAGCGGGATCGGTGAAGCACATCTGCGGCGGCTGGTTGGTCGGCTGCCCCGGCGGGACGCTGACCGTGCCGTCCTCGGCCACGTGGCACCCGGGCGGGACCTGATGCACCAACCCATCCAGGGCCACCTTCTGCTGGCTGACGGCCGCGACGAACGCGGCCACCGCGTCCTGGGCGGTGGAGAGGACGGCCGGTGCCGACGACACCACCGTGACCAGGTTGGCCATGGTGGCGTTGGCGGCGTCGGCGGCGGGGCCCTGCCAGTAGGTCATCTGCCCGCCGGCGCCGGAGATGCTCCCCTGCGCCGAGTTGAGGGCCTCGACGGCGGTGCCCAGCTTGGTGGTGATCGCGGTGTAGGTACCACCGTCGAAGCCTCTGAGCTTCGAGACGGTGATCATCGTCATCTTCCGTATCTCCGACTGAGGGTGTTCTCGGTGATCGGGTACTTCGTGCCGGCCTGCTCCAGCGAGGACGCCACCGAGTTGCAGGCGTCGGCGAACGCCTTCATTCCCGCTGACCACTGCGCACAGAGCTG
>JALYVP010000113.1 GCA_030853185.1 Actinomycetota bacterium
TGCCCACCCCGCCGGCGCCCTCCTACAACGGGCCGGCGGCGACCACCACGACGGTGCCCTCGAGCGGGACCATCCCGTTCCCAACAACGCCGCCGCCGTCCGGCACGGGCCCGCCCCCGGGATTGCCGGGCCCGTGAGGACCTGCTACTGGCCGGAGCCCTGGCTGGCGCCGATCGATCCCCCGGGGCAGCTGATCGCCTTGGCGCAGGCCGCCTGGGGATAGGGGGCGAACCACACCGCGTCGGACGGGAACCCCTCGGGGGCGTAGCTCCGGGAGGCGATGGCCACCACCTGGCCGGCGGCGTTGACCAGAGGACCGCCCTGGAAGGCCTGGCCGATAGGCGCGTTTTCCGACACCCCGGCGGCCGACACATCGGTCAAGGACCCCTGTGACACCCCGGCGCCGGCCGTGCCCTGGCCGGACAGGGCGAAGATCTTGTCGCCGATGGCGGGGGCGGGGGTGGCCGGCGCCACCTTGACGACCGGCAGGCGACCCCTGGGCAGGACGATCAGGGCCAGGTCGTACTGGGCGTCGACGGTGCGGACGCTGACCTTGACGTCGTTGCTGTTCTGGCGGACGTAGACCGCCGGCGCCGGGTTCTGCTGGCTGGCCGAGACGGTGGTGGCCGAGGTCAGGAGCAGCGACTGCTGGGCGTTCGACGAGACCACGAACGCCGTCCCCACCGACGGTTGGCCGCTGGCGTCCTGGGTGTGGACGAAGAACAGCGACGGCGAAAGGTTCTTGACCAGCGCGGCCAGGGTCTTGGGGTCGGCCTGGAGCTGTTGGAGCGGTGCCAACTGGCTCTGGATCTGGCTCTTGGCCGTGTTGGCCGACGCCCGCAGGTCCCCCTCGGCGTTGGCGAACTGCTTCTTGTAGCCGCCGATCAGGGTGTTGACCCGGCTGTTGGTCTGGTCCAGGTGGTACTGGAAGTAGGAGTAGAGGACGACACCGCTGAACCCGGCGCCCAGGGCGAACGCCAGGAGGAGGGCGGCGATCCCTATGAGGCTGCGAGGCAGGATCCGGTAGCGAAGACCCGGGCGTTGCGCCGGGGGGCGGGAGCGGTTGATCCCCCGGGTGCCGCTCGGCGGGGTCCTGGTGCCCGACTCGAGGAGCCCTCGCTCGGCGGGCGCCCGGGCTGCGGGGGGCTCACGCCTACGGTCCCCCGCCGTTGCCATACCCGTACCGTAGCCAAGTCGGGCGCCTCGACCTTCGCATCGCCGGCTGTCCGCCCCGGGGCGGCCCGGTAGCGTCGGATCCATGGTGGTACCCGACCCGCCCTCCGACCGGCGCAGCCGTCTGTCGAGCGTCCGGCGCCGGGCGGGCCATCGGTGACCGGCCCAGCCCTGGCTGGCGGCCGCCCGTGACCGGCCCGGCGCCGGCCGGCGGGGATCGCGGCCCGACGATGGACCCCGGGGTGGTCTGCGAGGTGGCGCCCGGTGTCCGCCGGCTCGTCGCCCCGAACCCCGGCATCATGACGGGACCCGGGACCAACACCTATCTGGTGGGCGAGGACCGGGTGGCGGTCGTCGACCCCGGGCCGGACGACGATGCCCACCTCGACACCATCCTGGCGGTGGCCGGCGACCGCCTCGGTTGGGTGGTGGTGACCCACACCCATGTCGATCATTCGCCGCTGTCGGCCCGCCTGGCGGCGGCGACCGGCGCCCAGGTGCTGGGCTTCGGGCCCGCCCCCCCGGGCACCGACCGGCACCACCTCGATGCTCACGACCTGGCCTTCGCCCCTGATCGCCGCCTGGGCGACGGCGATCGGCTGACCACCCCCGAGGCGACCCTGACGGCCGTCCACACGCCCGGCCACGCCTCCAACCACCTGTGCTTCGAGCTGGCCGGAACCGGTCTGCTGTTCTCCGGCGACCACGTGATGGCCGGGTCCACGGTGGTGATCGCCCCGCCGGACGGCGACATGGCCGCCTACCTCAACGCCCTGGAACGGGTCCGGGACCTCCGCCCCCGCCGCATCGCCCCCGGTCACGGGATGATGATCGACGACCCCGGCGCCGTGCTCGACAGCTACCTCACCCACCGCCGGTCCCGGGAGGTCCAGGTCCTCGCCGGGCTCCGCCGGGCGGGGGCGGCCGGGGTCACACCCGCCGACCTGGTCGGGATGCTCTACACCGACGTGCCCATCGCCCTGCACCCGGTGGCCCGCTACTCGGTGTGGGCCCACCTCCGGAAGTTGGGCGATGAGGGCCGGGCCGCCGGTGTCGACCCCGACGATCTGGACGCTCCGTGGTGGGATCCTGCCGTCCCGCCGCCGGTCAGGGACGGGGACGCCGGCGGCGGGTGACCTGCGCTCCGAAGCCTCCCCGGACGATCAGGCGTCCCTGGCGTCCAGTCCAGCGGCGACCACATCGAAGATCCGGGCCGAGCAGTCCGACATCTCTACAACCGGGGCGACGGCGATGACGGCGCCGACCAGCTCGCCCCACGCCGCAGAGCCGGGGCCGTCGCTGATGGAGGCGGGCCGGCCCAGGTCACCGCCGGCCGAGACGGACGGTTCGAGGGGGATCCGCGCCAGCAGAGGGGCGCCGATCTCCCGGGCCAGACGGTCACCGCCACCGACGCCGAACAGCTCGTAGCGCTCGCCGTGATCACAGACGAAGCCGCTCATGTTCTCCACCACCCCCGCCACCCTCAGGTAGCCCTTGCGGGCCATGTCCGCGGCCCGCACCGCCACCTTCTGGGCGGCGAGGGCCGGCGTGGTGACGATGATCATCTCGGCCCGCGGCAGCATCCGGGCCAGGCCCATCTGCACGTCGCCGGTGCCGGGCGGCATGTCCACCAGGAGGTAGTCCAGGTCGCCCCACGCGGCATCTTCGATGAAGTGTTGGACGGCCCGGTTCAACATGAGGCCCCGCCACATCACCGCTTCGTCCTCGGCGGAGAGAAAGCCCATCGACAGCACCTCGATGGATCCCTCGCCGACGGCCATCGTCATCGGCTCGATCTGGGCCTTGGCATCGGGCCCCGACCCCTTCTGGGCGTTGAGGCGGCCCTCCATCCCCAGCATCCGAGGCACGGAGAAACCGGCGATGTCGGCGTCGAGCACACCCACTCCGAAACCCCGCTGGGCCAGACCCGCCGCCAGGTTCACGGTGATCGACGACTTGCCCACCCCGCCCTTGCCCGACGATATGGCCAGCACCCGGGTTCGGCTGGGGATGCGGGTGGTGGCGCCCCGGTCCCTCGCCTTCCACCGGGCCCGGGCCATCAACGCGGCGCGCTGCTCGGCGTCCATGGCCGTGGTGTGGACCGATACCTCCCGGACCCCCGGAAGGCGGCTGATCCGCTCGGTGACATCTCGGCTCAGCTGGCCTCGAAGCGGGCAGGCGGCGGTGGTCAGGGCCAGATCGACGACCACGGTCCCGTCGGCGGTGATCCGGCTGCCCTGGTACATCCCGAGGTCGACCACGTCGTCGCCCAACTCCGGGTCGATGACCCCCCGCATGGCCTCACGGATGACCGATTCAGCGATGGGTCCTTCGGCGCCGTCCTCCACCACCGGAGTGTACCGGCGGGCGGCGCTGCTCCCGGGCCCGGGCCGCTCGCCCGGGAGGCCACCAGGTCCGGTAGCATCGTCAGCGATGGATCATCAGCGGTCGGCCGCCCTTGCGGAGGCCTTCCCGAGCCGAAGGAGGAGTCGGTGAGCACCACGCATACCGAAGCCACCCAGACCGAAGCGATTTCCCTCACTGACGCCGCTGTGGCGAAGGTCGGCGAGCTCATAACTCAGGAAGGCAATCCTGACCTGGCGCTGCGCGTCGCTGTGCGTCCCGGCGGTTGCTCGGGCTTCAGCTACGAGATGTTCTTCGACAGCGACAAGGCTGACGACGACATCATCTCCACCTTCGGGACGGTCCAGGTCGTCATCGACCCGGCCAGCGCCGATCTGCTGAAGGGCGCCAGCCTGGACTTCAAGGACGGCCTCCAGGGCGCCGGGTTCTCCATCAACAACCCGAGCGCCTCCCGCACCTGCGGCTGCGGTCAGTCCTTCAGCTGAGCCTCCGCTGAGCAACACCAGCGCCGGGGTGGTCACCCATCTCCGTGTTGACGATCGAGCAGTGAGCATCCCCGGCGACGGGGGCTCACTGCTCGATGCTCTACGGGACCATGCCGGGGTCACCTCGGTCAAGGACGGTTGCAGCCCACAGGGACAATGCGGGTGCTGCACCGTGCTGGTCGACGGCTCGCCCCGAGTCGCGTGCGTGACCCCGCTGCGGCGGGTGGCGGGGCGGTCCGTGACCACAGTGGACGGCCTTGATGACCAGGTGGTGCAGCCGCTGGTCGAGGCGTTGACAGCGGCTGGTGCCAGCCAGTGCGGGTTCTGCACGCCGGGCATCCTCGTCCGCCTCGCCGCCCTCGGCCCCGACCCGACGGAGGCCCGGGTGGAATCGGCCCTCCTGGCCCACCTGTGCCGCTGCACCGGCTGGCGCACGATCATCGACGCCGCCTGTTCGAGTCGCTCAGCCGTGGAGGCCGAGGCCGGGGCCGGTCGCTCAGGCGCCGGGGCCGGGGCCCGGGATCCCGCCGTCGAGGGCCGGGATCTGGCCGCTGCCGGCCGGCGAGCCCAGTTGGAGGGTGGCGTCCCCCAGGAGGTCGGCCCGCACGTCACCCTCGGGCGGGCGCCGTTCGCCTCCGACACCGCCCCCGACGGGTGCCTGGTCGCCGTCCCCGACGGCCATGGGGGCTGGCAGGTCGGCGAGACCGTCGGAGCCGCCCGGGCCTCCGGGGGCGGGGTGCAGGGTCGGCGCAGCGGCCACCAGGTCACCTACCCCATAGAGGTCCCGCCCGGGCCCTGGTCCCTGACGCTTCGCACCACCTGGGTCGAGCCCGCCTACCTTGAGCCCGATGCGTCGTGGTGCGTCCCCGGCGGCGACCCGGTGTCCCCTGCGGCCAATGGCGGGGCGTTCGGCGCCAAGTCCCTCTCGATCGCCGCCACCACCGCCCGGCGGCTGGCCGACGAGCACGGTCGCCCAGTCCTCGCCGTCCTGTCCCGCGAAGATGTCGTCCGGCTCGGACCCAAGCGTCCTCCGATCGCCGCCGGGATCCGGGCGGACGGCACGGGGATTGTGCGAGTGGTGGCCACCCCCGGCATCGCCGAAGCGGTGGCATCGGTCTCTCCCGGTCTCGTCGTCGAGCAGGTCGCCGTCCCCGGTCCGGCCACCTCGGTCGACATCCGGGCCGCCGGGTGGGCGGAGGCGGCGGTGCTCGCCGCCGCCCTCCGCGCCGTCGCCGAGGGAATGACCCCCGGCACCGGTCGAGCGACCGTCACCGTGCGGTCCGGGGCCGGGGCCGAGGCCATGGTCGAGGTGGACGCCGACGGCGCACCGGCCGCGGTTGCCGTCCGGGTGCGCTGCGGCGCCGTCCTCGACGAGGTGGTGGTGCGCTCCTATGCCATCGGCGCCGCCCACATGGGTCTGGGCTGGGTCTGCTCGGAAGCAATCGCCCTCAATGCCGACGGCGTGCCTGAAGACCTGACCGTGCGCAGCTTCGGCGTTCTGCGGGCCCAGGACACTCCGCCGGTGCGCGTCGAGATCGACCCGGCCGGAGCCGCGGCCACCCCGGTGCGAGCCTCCGACGCAGTCTTCGCCGCGGTTGCCGCCGCAACCTGGATCGCCCAAGGGCTGCCCCACCAGTGGCCCACCCGACGAGGGAGCTTCCGATGAGCACATCCGATTCGCCGACGGCTCCCACCCCGACGGCTCCTACCCCGACCGGCAAGGCGATCGGGCCGTACACGGCGCTGGTCCGTTCCGGCGAGTGGCTGATCTGCTCCGGGCAGCTCGGCCTTCGCGACGGGGCCCTGGTCGAAGGGGGCGTCGGCCCGCAGCTGACCCAGGCCATCGCCAACCTCGAGGCTCTCCTGACCGGGGCCGGCGGGTCTCTCGCCGCGGTGGTCAAGACGACGGTGTTCCTCACGGACATGGCCGACTACGCCACTGTCAACGAGCTGTACATGGCCGGGTTCGGGGACCATCGCCCGGCTCGCTCGGCGGTGGCGGTCGCCGCCCTCCCTCTGGGTGGGCTGGTCGAGATCGAGGCATGGGCCCGTGTCGACTGAGTCTCGACTGAGGCGTCTGCCGGTCCGTCCGGCCGCCGGTCCGCCGGGCCGGCGAGCCGGCGGGCCTCAGAGGCTCCAGCGGCCCTGCCCGAAGCGGTAGCCGACGGATCGGACCGTGGCGATCAGGCTGGCGTGCTCCTCGCCGAGCTTGGCCCGCAGGCGCCGGATGTGGACATCGACGGTCCGGGCCCCGCCGTAGTACTCGTAGCCCCACACCCGGCTGAGCAGCGTCTCCCGGGTGAACACCCGCCCGGGGTGGGTGGCCAGGAACTTGAGGAGCTCGTACTCCATGTAGGTCAGGTCGAGGGGTCGAGAGGCCACCACCGCCTGGTACGTCTCCAGGTTCAACATCAGCGGTCCATACTCCACCAGCTCGGGACGGGTCCCCCGCCCGGTCCGCCAGAACAGGTGGGCCAGGCGGGCCGCCAGCTCTCCGGTCACCAGCGGGGTCAGGCAGAAGTCGTCGAAAAGATCCTCGCGGAGCTCGAGGTCGGTCAGCTGGGCCCCGTTCATCACCAGCAGGAGCGGCTCGAGGGAGAGGTCACCCTTGCGGAGGCTGCGGCAGAGGGCGAAGGCGCCCTCGGGGTCCTCGTCGGCGCAGACGATCGCCCCGGACCATCCGTCGGCCGGCTCCGCCCCCGGTGCCCTCTCGGGGGTGTCGACTGCCGTCCACGGATAGCCGCCCGCGTCCAGGGCCTGGACGAGAGCGGCCGGGGCGGGGTCGGGGAAGACCAGGAGCGATTCCATGAGTTGGGAGGTGCGCTCTCAGAGCGAGCGGAGATACCGGCGCAACTCGAACGGGGTCACCTCGGCCTTGTAGTCCGCCCACTCGGCTCGCTTGTTGCGAACGAACCACTCGAACACGTGCTCGCCCAGAGTGGAGGCCACCAGCTCTGAGTGCTCCATGATGTCCACCGACTCGGACAGCGAGCCGGGCAGGGCGTCGATGCCCTCGGCCACCCGTTCCTGCTCGGACAGCCGGTAGAGGTTGGCGGAGGCCTCGGGAGGCAGGTCGTAGCCCTTCTCGATCCCCGTCAGACCGGCGGCCAACAGGACGGCGAAGGCCAGATAGGGGTTGCAGGCGCAGTCGGGGGCGCGGTATTCGATCCGGGTCGAGTCGCGCTTTCCGGCCTTGGTGGGCGGAACCCGGACCAGCGCCGAGCGGTTGTTGCGCGCCCAGGAGATGTAGACGGGCGCCTCGTAGCCCACGATCAGGCGCTTGTAGGAGTTGACCCATTGGTTGGTGATCGCCGTGGTCTCCCGGGCGTGGTGCAGGACCCCGGCGATGAACCCCCGGGCCACCGACGACAGCTTGTAGTCGTCGTTGTCATCGTGGAAGGCGTTGGTGTCGCCGTCGAAGAGGGACATGTGGGTGTGCATGCCCGAGCCCTGCACCCCGGCCAGCGGCTTGGGCATGAAGCTGGCCAGCACCCCGCGCAAAGCGGCGATCTCCTTGACCACCATGCGGGTGGTCATGACCGTGTCGGCCATCGTCAAGGCATCGGTGTAACGCAGGTCGATCTCGTGCTGGCTGGGCGAGTCCTCGTGCTGGCTGTACTCCACGGGAATGCCCATGTCCTCCAGGGTGAGCACCGACTGGCGGCGCAGGTCGGTGGACAGGTCGTTGGTGGTCAGGTCGAAGTACGAACCCCGGTCCAGGGGCACGGGTGGCACGCCGTCGGAAGGCTCCCCCTGGGATTGGGCGAAATAGAAGTACTCCAGCTCGGGCGCCACGTAGAAGGAGAAGCCGAGGCTGCGGGCCCGTTCGAGGGTCCGGCGGAGCACCTGGCGGGGGTCACCCTCGAACGGGGTCCCGTCGAGGTTCAACACGTCGCACACCACTCGGGCCACCGGTGACGCCTCCGCCTGGTAGGGCAGCAGCTGGAACGTCTTGGGGTCGGGCATGGCGAGCACGTCGCTCTCCTGCACCCGGCTGAAGCCGTCGATGGCCGAACCGTCGAAGGTCATCCCCTCCCCGAGGGCGTTCTCCAGCTCGGCGGGGGTGATGTTGAACGACTTGGGAACACCGAGCACATCGGTGAACCACAGCTGGACGAAGCGGACCCCGCGTTCCTCCACCGTGCGCAACACATAATCGGTCTGGCGTTCCATAACGGAAGGCAACGTTAGGGCCACCAGCCCCTCCAAGCCCATCCGGAGGTCAATGTCACAGAGCGTTCACGCAACTGGGTGTCGCTCCCCAACCTCACCTGACACCCTGGCTGGCATGCCCATCAGAGCCGAGTACATCTGGATCGACGGCACCGAGCCCGCACCGCTGTTGCGCTCCAAGACCAAGATCCTCGAGTCCGTTCCTACCTCGCTGCCCATCTGGGGCTTCGACGGTTCGAGCACCAACCAGGCGCCGGGAAAGGCCTCCGACTGCGTGCTCCAGCCCGTGTACTCGTGTCCGGACCCCATCCGGGGAGGGGAGGACCTGCTGGTCATGTGCGAGGTCCTCTACACGGACATGAAGCCACACATCACCAACACCCGCCATGCGCTGGCCGTGGCCTATGACCTGTTCAAGGACCAGGAGCCGATCTTCGGGATCGAGCAGGAGTACACCATGTTCAAGGGCAGCCGCCCCCTCGGCTTCCCCGAGCAGGGCGGATATCCGGGACCCCAGGGCCCCTACTACTGCGGTGTCGGCGCCGACGAGATCTACGGTCGTCCCCTTGTCGAGGCCCACCTCGATGCCTGCTTGAAGGCGGGGCTCGGCGTGTCGGGCATCAACGCCGAGGTCATGCCCGGCCAGTGGGAGTTCCAGGTCGGACCGCTCGACCCGCTGGCCGTGTCCGACCAGCTGTGGCTGTGCCGCTGGTTGCTGCACCGCCTCGGCGAGGACTTCCAGATCTCCATCACGTTCGATCCCAAGCCGGTGCGCGGCGACTGGAACGGTGCCGGCGCCCACACCAACTTCTCCACCCACGCCATGCGCACCAGCTACGAGCCAGTCGTGACCGCCGCCGAGGCGCTCGGCAAGCGGGTCGAGGAGCACGTGAGCAACTATGGCCACGGCATCGAGGACCGCCTCACCGGCCTGCACGAGACGGCCCACTGGAACGAGTTCACCTACGGCGTGTCCGACCGGGGGGCTTCGGTGCGGATCCCGTGGCAGGTCGAGCAGGACAAGAAGGGCTACATCGAGGATCGCCGGCCCAACGCCAACGCCGACCCCTACACCGTCACCCGTCTCATCGTGGAGACGTGCTGCGAGGCATTGGCCTGACGGGCGTTCTGGCAGACTCAGGCAAACCGACGTCCGGGTCGGTAGTTAGGGAGGCACGTTGACGGTGAAGCGCACACCAGAAGAGGTGGTGGCCCTCGTCGAGAGCGAGGGCGTCCAGGTCATCGATTTTCGATTCTCGGACCTGCCAGGACTGATGCAGCACTACTCGATGCCGGCTCACGAGCTGACGCTGGAGAGCTTCGAGGAGGGTTCGGGTTTCGACGGCTCGTCGATCCGCGGCTTCCAGGAGATCCAAGAGTCCGACATGCTCCTGGTCCCCGACCCCGATACCGCGGTGATCGACCCGTTCCGGGAGCACAAGACCCTCAACATCAACTGCTTCGTGCGCGACCCGGTCACCGGGGAGTCCTACAGCCGTGACCCGCGCTACGTGGCCAGGAAGGCCGAGGACTACCTGGTGTCCACCGGCATCGCCGACACCGCCTACTTCGGCCCCGAGGCCGAGTTCTTCCTCTTCAACGACATCCGATTCGACCAGACGGCCAACCAGGCGTTCTATGCCATCGACTCGATCGAGGGCATCTGGAACTCCGGCAAGGCCGGCCCCAACGGTGAGCCCAACCTCGGCTACAAGCCCCGCCACAAGCAGGGGTACTTCCCGGTCCCCCCGATGGACCACTTCCAGGACATCCGCACGGAGATGATCCTCGTCATGGAGCAACTCGGCATCGAGATCGAGATCCAGCACCACGAGGTGGGTACCGCCGGCCAGGCCGAGATCGACATGCGCTTCGACACGCTGGCGGCCATGGCCGACAAGCTGATGCTCTACAAGTACGTGGTGAAGTCGGTCGCCAAGGCTCGAGGGCTGTCGGCGACGTTCATGCCCAAGCCTCTCTTCGGGGACAACGGCTCGGGCATGCACGTGCACTCGTCCCTGTGGAAAGGCGGCGAGCCGCTGTTCTACTCCGAGGTGG
>JALYVP010000406.1 GCA_030853185.1 Actinomycetota bacterium
GACCAGGGGCGCGCCGTCGGGAACCGGCGGCGCGGCGGCGTAGACGTCGACGGCCGTCGCCGAGGCGGGCCGGGCGGGCGCCGCCCACGACACCACAACCGAGCTCGGGTCCTCGCCGGCGCTGACGGCGACCGCCGACGGAGCGGGGGCGAGGATCGGGGTGACGTCGGTGACGGTGGCCAGCGGCGAGTGGGTCCGGGGAGGTGTGGCGCCAACCGGGGACAGCAGGACGGCGGCACTGATGAGCAGAACGACGACGGTGAGCACCCACGGCCGCAGACGGCGAACGGCGACAACCGGCGAACACACGATGGCAGAGACGAACGACAGAAGGGACACGGATGGGCCTCGCTTGGCAGAGGTGGACGGCGGTGACGGCCTCAGGCCGCGAGGTGGTGCGGGTAGGGCGGGGCTGGAAGGATCGCCACGTGGCCGACACCTGGGATCCGCAGATCTACGACCGTTTCGAGACGGAACGACGCCAGCCCTTCGATGACCTCTTGGCCCTGGTCACACCTTGCCCGGGAGGCCAGGTCGTCGACCTGGGCTGCGGGACCGGGGCCTTGACCGCCGAGCTGCACCAGTGGAGCGAGGCGGCGGAGACGGTGGGCATCGAACGCTCAGCGGCCATGCTCGAACGGGCCGAACAAGCCCCGACCGTCCCCGGCTTGAGGTTCGAGGCGGGCGACATCGAGCGCTTCGGCGGAAACAGAACCGACATCGTGTTCTCCAACGCCGCCCTGCAATGGGTGTCGGACCATCCGGCCCTGGTGGCCCGGCTGGTAGCGATGCTCGGTCCGGGCGGTCAGCTGGCGTTCCAGGTGCCCGCCAACTACGACCACCCCTCGCACCGCCTGGCCCACCAGATGGCGCAGGAGGAGCCGTACCTCTCGGCGTTTGGTGGGCGGCCGCCTCCCGATCGCGGCGACACCGTCCTGGCTCCCGAGGCCTACGCCGAGCTGCTGGACAGCCTGGGGGCATCGGAGCTGCACGTCCGCCTGCAGGTCTACGGCCATCATCTGGCGTCGGCGACAGATGTCGTCACGTGGGTGAGGGGGACGTTGTTGACCCCGTTCCAAGCGGCGCTCGATCACCCCACGTGGGAGGCGTTCGTGGGCGGTTACGGGTCGCGCCTGGTCGAGGAGCTTGGGACCGCCGAGCCGTACTTCTACGCCTTCAAGCGGATCTTGGTCCGGGCCCGCTTTGGTTGAGCGAATCGGGGGGCGGGCGGCGGGACGCAGCTCGGGGGTCACGGCGCCTACGGATCCGGTCGTGAAGCCTGGACCCGCCGGCGGAGGGCGGGATCGCCGTACCAGGGTCGGAGCCCGAGGCGGGCGACGGGGAGGTGGCCGTAGACCAGCACGCCGGCGCCGGGCCCGATGCGGCGCAGCTCGTCGGTCGGCACCAGGCGGCGGAACGCCACCCCCGACGAGCGGGTCCGCCTCCCGTCGCGCAGGTCCCGGGTGACGGTCTCCTCGGTGACGGCGGTGTCTCCGGCCAGTCCCGAGACCAGGTCGAGGGTGGAGAGGTCCGAGACCCCCGAGAGGATGACCTTGGCCCGGTGGTTGTTGGCGATGGTGCGGCTGCGATCCGGGCCGTACCGGGCGGTCAGCTGGGCCAGGTCCTGGCAGACGGTGACCAGTTGGATGCCCATGCCCGCCGCCGTCGACGCCAGCGTGTCGAGGTCGCGGAGGGGGGCGATGTTGGCCGCCTCGTCGAGCACGACCAGCAGGGGCGGGTCGAGCGGGTGACCCTGGAGGTGGACCTGGTCGACGGCGGCCGCCACCACCGAAGCCACCAGGGCGGCGAAGATCCCCTGGACCCGGGCCTGCTCGTAGCTCGGCCCGCACAGGTACAGGCTGTGACCACCCCGCAGCAAGGTGGCCGGATCGATGTCGCAGCCGGCGGTGGCCCGGGCGACGGTCGGGTCCTCGAACGGGGCCAGGACGGTCTCGAGGGTGGTGGCGATGGAGCTGCGCAGCCGAGGGTCGCGGGCCGCGCCGGCGGCCAGGGCGGCGGCCGCTTCAGCCTCGGCGCCGGCGTCGAGGATGGCGAGGGGTTCGTCGAGGTCGGAGGCGTTGTTCCACCTGACCACGTCGGCCATGCCCGCCCCGCCACGCGATGCGGCCAGAAGCAGGGGGGCGAGGAGCTTGGCGGCGGAGGCGAACCAGAACGCCCCGTCGGTCATCCCGCCCCGCGCCGGGGTGGCGTCGACCAGCCACGCCGCCATCCGCTGGGCCCCGCTCCACGTGGACGCCTCGGCCAGCGGGGACCAGGTGGCGCCGGGCGGGTCGCCGGTCGGGTCGAACACCCAGCACCGGCCGTGGGTCTGGCGCCACGCCAGGGTGGCGGCAACGAGGTCGTCCTTGACCGATGTGGCCACTACCGGGCCGTCCCACTCGAGCAGGGCGGGCACGGCCAGGGCCGTGCTCTTGCCTGACTGGGTGGGGCCGACGACGAGCACCGAGTGGTGGGACTCGGTGGCCACCAGGGTCCGCCCCATCCGGCCGAGCACGACCCGCCCGGCGTGGTCGCCGGGGCGGACCCGCAGGGAGCACAGGTCTCGCCCCGTTGCCCATCTGGCCCCCCGCCCGGTCCGAGCGGGCGCCATCCGCCCCCAGCGCGCCCCGGAGCGGACAGGAGGGGGGAGACGGGGG
>JALYVP010000013.1 GCA_030853185.1 Actinomycetota bacterium
CGGGACGGCCTACTCCTCCACCACGGTGGCGAGCCGATGCGCCGGCAGAGGTTTGGTGACGTGTGGCGTGCCACTCTCGGGGTAGGGCTGGACTGCCGACCGCCCGGTACCACGACACCAGGCACACTTACGCCTCGGTGCTGCTCTCTGGTGGGGTGTCGGTGGCCGCCGCGGCCGAGTACTTGGGCCATTCCCCCGCCATGCTGCTAGGCACCTATGCGCACCTCATGCCCGCCGATCACGACCGGGCCAGGTCGGTGGTCGAAGCAGTATTCTCGCCTTTGGACAAGGCTCGACCTGCCGCGGGCGAGGCTCCTCGCTCGTCTCTGGCCGAGATCGGTCGGCGCCCCCCTCATCCCCGGCGTACACTCTGATCGTCTTACTATCTGCTACGTCTCGAACCGGTGGAGGAGGTCGTCATGAGTCTGACGCCAGAACCCAAAATGCTCGGTGTCCAGTGGCCAGATGATCTGTCTGCGACGCCTGTCCAGGTAGGCAATATTTTCGGCTTCCAAGCCTCCCCCGACGGGGTCGTGCTGACGATCGGACAAGGCTTGGCGGCCCTCACCAACGGGACGCCCGAGGAGCAGCAAGAAGCTCTGTCGAGCATGACGACGGTCACAGCGCAACCCCTCGTTAGAATCCTGATGACCCCGCAACGTCTGCAAGAGCTGCTCTACGGGTGTGTGCAGACTCTGGAGGCTCTCAAAGCCCAGGGCCTCGTTATCGAGGGCCAGCCGTTTCTCGCAACCCAGGCCCCAGGGTCTCGCGTGAGTTCTGAGCAATGAACAAACACTCATTGGTTGCTGGTTCAACTCTGGTGGCGGCTGCAGGCTTGGCCGTGACGACAGGCGTGAATGGGCACCTCCCTTCTGGTGCCAGCCTCGTGGAGCGAGCGAACAAGATCTCTGCGGCTCCTCAGCACAGGATCCCGATGCCCACTTTCGTGGTCGTCGGCAAAATCACTCCTGACGATTCGTTCACGCTCGGCGACCCTCGACCCCAGTACGTCCCGAGAGAGTGGATCGACGAGCTCAACAGCTGGCGGAGTGACGACGGTGCGCCGTTCGCCCTCAATTGGGATGAAGACTGACGACCTGCCTTGTTCGTCGGCGAACCCAATCACGACACTCTCCGTCAGGGCGACCTCTGCTCGGTGCCGTTCTTCCCGATCTGGCAGCTGCCTGACACAACCACCACCACGAGCGCCGAACAGAAGATCACGAGTGTGAATCTGCCAGCGCTAAAACGAGTCATTCCTGCCGATAGCGGCTTCCTCGCCTGCGTGTGCACACAGTGCTGTGACATCGAGAACAACAAAGGTCGCGTTGGCATCACGATCGCCCCGGTTCGCCCGGCGCCGTTGGCCTACCACGATGGAGGGGCACGCGAGCGACTAGCCACGTCGGGTGAGCCAAAGGCGGACGGCACGTTCGAGTGGTTCCACGTCTTCCCCCTCGAGCTCCCCCAAGCCGACGGATCCAGCGATCTCGTCGTCGTGGACTGGTCAGCGATCATCTCAATCGGCCCCCATGACCAGGCCATCGCCAAGCTCCGTGCAACCAAGAGCCACGAGTTGCTGCCGGTAACCAGAGCGCATTTCAGGACGAAGCTGGCCGCATCCTTCGGCCGTCCAGACGAGGACTGAGCGGCGAGCTGAGGACTAGCTGAGGACTGGCGAGGGGGCTGCGGCGTTCGTTATGGCGCCTGACCTGCCCTTTCCTCACCGCAAGGTGGCTCCCCGTCCACTTCCGCTGGAAGTGACCGTACCCGGCTCGTGACCTCCGGCTCTCGCGCATCGAACGTCTGTTCGCTACAGTTCAGGGAATGGCCCTGTTCGACGACCCGATCGAACCGCACTCCGTGGAGTCGCTCCGCCGCTCGATCGCCATGCTGAGGCCAGGCCAGGCGGCCAGTATCGACCGGGAGCGGGCGATGGCACTCCTTGCTGAGCTCCAACGCCTCCAGCATGAACACCGCCACGTCGTGGCTCAGCTTCAGGGCCTACTCGGCCAGCTGGAGCGGCCGCCGAGCTGAGTCGCCGGCCGACCCGTCATCACGGTCGGCGAACCGGACACAAGGTGCAATTGTCCCCGATACTTTGGGTAACTGAACATGTGACAGGTCGTCTCGACTAGAAACGGCGATGTCATGGTCGGGTGTCGAGGCGTCCTTCCGCCGAGGATGCCTCCACCCGACCGTGACATCTTCCCAACAGAGCGCTCCCGAACGCGCCTACTTCTTCTCGTCGGGTGGCTCGGTCGTTCCGCCGGAAAGCCCGACGAGCTGCTCGAGCAGGTCGTTGGTGCGGGTCTGGAGAGCGACCAGGGCGTCAAGGCGCTTGTCCGTCCCGTTCCGGCTCTTCTCGACCTGGTTGAGGATGTCGGATTCAGTAAGCATGTCCATGGCGTGAGAGTACGGCGTCGCAGCACGGCAAGGGGCGGCGACGCGACGTCGTGCGCCAATGATGAGTCGGTAGGCGTAGCTACTGCTCCAGGGATCCGGCGAGGCGCTCGAGCCACGCACGCCCGGCGACGGCTGCGACCAGCTCGTCCTCCGCGTCTGGGACCACTGGTGCCTCGTCTTCCTGTCCTTCAAGGGGTTTCGGACCTGCGGCCACGGTGGCCGCTGCCTCCATCAAGAGCGAGCATCGAACGCCTCAAGTTGGTTCAGCCGCGCCATGAGTTGTTGGTGGGCCTCGACTTCACTCACGGCCGTTGTGTCCACAACGAACGCGGGGGCCAAAGTTCCAGTCTCTGGGGAATGTCGCCCTCCGATTCCTGCACGCCCGGCGGGGCGGGAACCCCGAACCGGCCCCTACAGGCCGCTGACGAGCGAGGGCATGCCGTCGTCCGACTCGTCGGCCCCGCTGGACACGCCGCGTCCGGCGCCCATCCGTCCCTCGGCGGTCCCGGATGCCAGCTTCCGCCACAGCTGGGTGTAGCTGCGGTATTCGAGATCGGCGGTGATGTAGCCGGCGGCCGTCAGCTCCCGGTGGTAGGCGGGGAGGTTGCGCCACGGCACGCCCATGTCAACGTGGTGGGAGAGGTGCCAGCCGATGTTGTAGGGAACCATGAAGAAGCGGGCCACCAGGTGCTGGCGGACGGTGTGGGTGGCGAAGCGACGGTCGTCGTTCCGCTCCATCCCCCCGTGCTCGGCGATGGCCCGGAGCCGGTTGATGACCCGCCACTGGGTCATCCACGGCAGGAACCACATGGCCCAGTACAACCACCAGCGACCGGCGACGATCGACAGGGCGATGAGCAGCAACTGGAACCCGACGATGCGCCGCGCGTGCTTCTTGACGCCGTCGACTCCCAGGCCCCGGAACAGCCCCATCAGGTTCTTGTAACCGGAGATGCCCACCGCGTCGCGTAACAGCTTGCGGCGCAGCGATCGTCGGCTCACCGGATAGCCGACATAGAGGTTCATGTCCGGCTCGTTGGGCCCGAACTCCTCCTTGTGGTGGGCCATGTGGCCCCGCCGGTACAGGTCGGTGATGATGAACGCCGGGTAGCCAACCACCCAGCGGCCGACGACATCGTTGATCCTGGTGCTGGAGAACAGGAGGCGATGGGCGGACTCGTGCGACAACGCCGCGAACATGGCGTGGGCGCGACCCATCACCAAGAAGCACAGGAGATAGGCCCACCACCGATCGATCCTGGCGGCGGCCAGGATGAACCCGAGCGACTGCACCCAGACCCCCCCGATGGCGAGGGCGTTACGACCGTTGGGGATCTTTCGCAACCCGGCCCTGATCTCGGGAATGGCCTTGCCACTGGGCAGGAGCCTCTCGGTGGGGAGGACCTTGGGCGCCGCCTCAACCGGTGGGAGCATGGTCGTCGCCATGAGCTGCATGTTACAGTTTCAGGTCAACGATAGTCAATGATGTAATAATGACGCTGAGGAGACCACGGTGAGCGCCGACACCCCGACCTTTCGATCGCTGCGGTACTCGGTCGCCGGCCGCAAGGCCTTCATGACCGGATGGCCGGGGTGCCCGTCAACCAGCTGATGATGCAGAAGCTGATGGTCAACCAGGCCTACGAGAACATGGGCCTGCACGGCACACAGATCCTGGCCACGCTCTTCGACGGCATCACCCGACACTCGCCCGAGGGTCGCTGGTTCCAGCAGCTGGCCGCCGCCGAAGGCTTCCCCGCCGCGGTCGAGTGGCGCGACTCGGGACGCTGGATACCCGACGGCGGGACCGCGGACCCGGCGGCCGATCCCGCAGCACACCCCGACTCCGACCCCCACCGCCAGGAAGGATTCCGGCCATGACCGCCGAAGACCAGACCATCACCGTGACCGACGAGGGTCGGGTCCGTGTCGTCACCATCGACCGCCCCCAACGGCGCAACGCCGTCGACCGGCCCACCGCCGCCGACCTCGAGACGGCCTTCGCCCGTTTCGACGTCGATCCGGACGTCGACGTCGCCGTCCTGACCGGTGCGGGTGGAACGTTCTGCGCCGGCGCTGACCTGAAGGCCGTGGCCGAGGGTCGAGGCAACCGGGTCACCGAGGACGGCCCCGGGCCCATGGGGCCGACCCGGATGATGCTGTCCAAGCCGGTCATCGCTGCCGTCGAGGGGTTTGCGGTCGCCGGCGGGCTGGAGCTGGCCCTGTGGTGCGATCTGCGGGTGGCGGCCGAGGATGCCACCTTCGGCGTCTTCTGCCGTCGATGGGGTGTCCCGCTCGTCGATGGGGGCACCATCCGCCTGCCCCGAATGGTCGGCCACAGCCGGGCTCTCGACATGATCCTCACCGGGCGCGCCGTCGCCGGCCCCGAGGCCCTGACCATGGGCCTGGCCAACCGGGTCGTCCCTCCCGGTCAGGCCTTGGCCGCCGCCGTCGAGCTGGCCGGTCAGATCGCCACGTTCCCCCCGGGGTGCATGCGCGCCGACCGCAGATCCTCCTACGACCAGTGGGGGCTCGGCCTCGACCAGGCCTTGGCTCACGAGCTGCGCGGCGGCGCCGAGATCATCTTCGGGGGCGAGACCCGCGAGGGGGCGTCCCGGTTCGCCGCCGGCGAGGGGCGCCACGGGGTGTTCCCCCACTGAGGTCCTCCGGGGTCGGGTCGGAGCCCGCCCCATCCGGCCGCCGAACACGGCGGTGATGCACCGCCGCTCCCCTGAGGGTGAGGGGGGAAGGACGGTCTCGGGGTTCGGTGACGAGCAACGGCGCGGTCCGGCGCTAGCGTCGGGCGTCGTGCCCGCAGCCACCGACGGCGCCAGTAGCCATCGCAGGGATCCCGACCGCACCGGAGACTCCGGCCTACCCGCGGGATGGGGCCTCAGCCTGGACTGGCGCACCCTCCGGCCCCGCCACAAGGTCCTGATCGGCGGTTACCCGCTCCGGGCGCTGCGCTTGACCGAGGGCGGGTCGCGCCTAGTCGACCTCTGGGTCGCCGGTGGCGTCGTGGCCTCCGGGGCCGGCGCCCGGCGTCTGGGCCGCCTGCTCACCGACGGGGGCGTTGCCCAACCTCTCCCCCCACCGCTGGGCGATGGCCCCGAGCCGGCGGTCACCGTCGTCATCCCGGTTCGGGACCGGGCCGACGGCCTGGCGGCCACCCTGGCGGGCACGGGCGACGACGAGGCGGTGATCGTGGTCGACGACGGTTCTGATGATGCCGCCCAAGTGGGCGCGAGCACCGACCAGCGTCGGGGGCCGACCACGATCTTGCGCCATGGCCGGCCCCGGGGGCCGGGGGCGGCCCGCAACACTGGTTGGAGGGAGTCCGCCGATGAGATCGTGGCCTTCGTGGACACGGACGTCGAGCTCCCCCGGTCGTGGCTCGACCGATTGCTGCCTCACTTCGCCGACCCGACCGTCGCAGCCGTCGCCCCCCGCGTCACCACCTTCGCCGGCCCCCGTTGCCCCGCCTGGCTCAACGCCTACGAGGCGGCCCGGTCCCCGCTCGACCTGGGCCCCCACCCGGCGCCGGTCCGGCCCCGCAGCCCGGTGCCCTACGTGCCCACCACGGCCCTGCTCGTGCGCCGCCGGGCCCTCGTCGACCTGGACGGCTTCGACGAGTCATTGCGCACCGGGGAGGACGTCGATCTCGTCTGGCGGCTGACCGCGGCTGGTTGGAGAGTCCGCTACGAGCCGGCCGTCACCGTCGGGCACCCCACCCGCGACCGGCTGGGCTCCTGGCTCGCCCAGAGGGTCGGCTACGGCCGGTCCGCAGCTCCGCTGCACGTCCGCCACGGCTCAGTTGTCGCACCGCTGGTCGTCTCCGTGGAGAGCGCCGCCGCGGCCGCCGCCGGCCTCCTCGGCCATCCCGTCATCGGTCTGACGGTCAGTGCGGCAACGGTGACCACGTTGGCGGCACGCCTCGACCGGCGCCTGCCTCGCGCCATGCTTTCCGGTCTGGCGGTGGAGGGCCAGGGGAGGGCGATCGCGTCGACGGCGGAGGCCGTTCGCCGGGTGTGGTGGCCGCTCGCCGCGGCCACGGGCATCGCCTGCCGGCGGAGTCGGCCGGCGCTGCTGGCGGCGTTCACCCTTCCTCCCCTGGTGGAGTGGGTCCGAGACCGACCCGCCATCGGCCCCCTGCGGTGGAGCCTTCTCTCTGTGCTCGATGACCTCGCCTACGGCGCCGGCGTGTGGGCGGGCGTGGTTCGCACCCGCCGGGTCGGCGCCCTGCGCCCGGTCATCAAGCTTCCCTTCATGGCAGGCTGAACAGACCGGCCAATCCGTCCTCGCGGAGGCGCCGCAACTCCTCCAGGTGGACCGCGGCCAGGCCGGCCAACGTGCCCTCCCCGGCGGACGTCAGCGCCAGGCGCTGGCGCCTGCCGTCGTCGGGATCCGGCTGGCGCCGGATCAGTCCGGCCGCCACCGCTCGATCCACCAGCTCGACAGCGGAATGGTGGCGCAACTTGAGGGCGTCGGCGATGTCGCCGACGGTGGGGACGGTTCCCGACTCGGCACCCCGGATCACCACCATCAGCTGGTACTGCCCGGGTGTGATCCCCGCCGCCCGGGCGGCCTCCTCCGAGAACCGCAGGAACGAGCGCAGGGCCCGGCGGAACTGGGCCAGCGTCCGGTACTCGGCATCGGTGACCCCTCGTCCGCTGGATGATTCCATCGGCCTACGATATGCCCGTTCAAGCGGCCAGTCCGGCCTGGTCTTCGCCGGCGGCAGGCTCTAGCCCAGGCGGGCCAGTCCCCGCAGCTCCTCAGCGGCTCGTTGCTCCGCTTGGCGCTCAGCCACGCGCTTGACCCGCTTCAGATACGACATGAGGCGCTCACGGCACTCCTCGGCCTCGCTGTCGAGACCGGTGAGCTGATCGATCCGCCAGGCCCGAAACACCACGGGCACCAGGATCTGCTCGTAATGGATGGAGAAGTCGTAGATCCCGGCCCCGGCAATGGCCGACGCGTGGGCACCGAATCCGGCGATGCCCGTCCCGGGCATCTCGAAGTTGCGAACCTCCCGGTCGACGCCCTTGACCATCTCCGAGGGGTCGAGCTCGACGGCGGCGGTGGCCAGGTCCCGGTAGAAGAGGAAGTGCAGGTTCTCGTCGGCCGCCACCCTGGCGGTGATCGCCGCCCCCGGCTCGTCGCTGAGCAGGCGCCCCGTGTTGCGGTGGGCGATGCGGGTGGCCAGCTCCTGGAGGGTGACGTACACCAGGCCGGCGATGGCGCCCCGCCCCGGAGGAAGTCCGTCGAAGCCGGTGCTGACCTGGGTCATGCGGGCCCGCTCGAGGGCCACCGGGTCGACGGCTCGAGTGACGATCAGCCAGTCCCGCAACACGATGGAGTGGCGATGCTCCTCGGCCGTCCAGCGCCGGTTCCACTCGCCCCAGATGCCGTCGTCGCCGTACATGGTGTGCACCGCGTGCAGGTAGTAGGGGAGGTTGTCCTCGGTGAGCAGATTGACGATCAGGGCGCTGCGCACGGCGTCGGGCAGGGGGAACTCCTCGGGGTCCCATTCCTGGCCGGGGACGAAGTCCCGAGCCTGGCCCCACGGGATCATCTGGTGGGGGAACCACTCCCGGGCCCGGTCGAGATGGCGCTCGTAGAGGGTCTGGGCTACCGAGGCCAGCGCTTCGAGTCGGCCGGGGTCATCCATGGTGCCAGCGTAGTTGCGAGGGCCCCAGCCGAAGCGGCGCGGCGGCGCTTTAAGCTGCGCTCAGTGAGCAGCCAAGGAGCATCCCGGGAGGCCATCGAGCACCACTACGACGTGGGAGCCGACTTCTACGCCTTGTGGCTGGATCCCCAGCTCACCTACTCGTGCGCCCTGTGGCCAACCGAGGTGGGGCGGACCCTCGGCCTCGACGATGACCTCGACGCAGCCCAGGCCGCCAAGCTCGATCTCCACGCCCGGTGGGCCGGCGCCACCAGGACCGGCGCAGCCGGTCGCGACGGCGAAAAACAGGTACGCCGCGTCCTGGACGTGGGCTGCGGGTGGGGAAGCATGCTCGGCCACCTGGTCGACCAGTACGGGGTCACCGATGGCACCGGGCTCACGTTGAGCTCCGACCAGGCGGCGAGGATCGCCGCCGGCGGCCGCCCGCAGCTGGAGATCCACCTCACCGATTGGCGTGACCACCAGCCGAGCGAACCGTACGACGGGATCGTGTCGATCGGGTCCTTCGAGCATTTCGCTCGCGGCGACCTGGGCGCCGGCGAGCGGCGACACGTCTACGAGCAGTTCTTCGAGCGGTGCTGGGCCTGGCTTCGCCCCGGGGGCCGCCTGTCGTTGCAGAGCATCGGTATGGAGGACGTGTCCGGGGGGGACGGCCCACTCACCGAGTTCCTCTCCCGCCAGGTCTTTCCTGAGTCCGCCCTCCCCCGCCTGGCCGACATCGTCACCGCCGCCGATCGGTGGTTCCGGGTCCAGGCCGTCCGGTCCGACGCCGCCCACTACGAGCACACCCTGCACCTGTGGCAGCAGCGCCTGGAGGCCCGCAAGGCGGAGGCCACCGAGCTGGTGGGCCGCCGGACCTACCGCCACTACCTGCGCTACCTGCGGGTCTGTCGCGCCATGTTCGACCGGGGCAACTGCACCCTGTACCGGGTTGCGTTCCTGCGCCGCCACGACCCCGGCCTCCTCGACGGCGCTCTCGTTCCGGCCGGGCTACCCCGAAGGAGCGGAGCGTAGGGCGCCGGCAGTGACGATCCACCCCTCGCGGGCGCTGGGGAAGCGGGGAGCCCATCCGGATCCCCGCATCCGACCGTTGCTGACGCGCAGCGAGCGCGTGAGGGACGTGAGGCGATCGCCGAGCAGCAGGGCGGCTCGGCCCGGCCCCTTGAACCAGATGCTTGTTCCTGCGGCCACGGCGAGCGCCTGGGCGTAGTGGCGCTTGGTGAGCGGTTCGTCATCGACGACGTTGAACACGCCACCCGGGCCGTCCAGGGCCGCCACCACGGCCGACGCCGCGTCCGTGAGGTGGATGGACGACAGGTAGCTGCCGGGAGGGCCGACCACCATGGCGACGTGGTGGCTGGCCTGAACGAACATCTGCTCGCTGTGGGCCGCGCCGGGCCCGTAGAACAGTCCGAAGCGAAGGACCGTTGCCGTCCTCCCGGCGTCAGCGAATCGTCGGGCGCTGTCCTCCGCGGCAAGGTTCGCCTCGGCCATCGGGTACCGGTCGATCGGGGTGGCTTCATCGATCCAGTTGGCGCCGCGGTCGGGATAGAGCATGGCTACCGACTCCTGGACGAGCCGGCCGACGCCGGCTGCGAGGGCGGCATTCGCCACTGCAGCTGACCCTTCGACCCGCACCCGGGTGTTGGCCCCGAACGCCTTGGTGCGCAGGAAGTGGCTCATCGACGGCATGGCCGACGCCAGGTTGGCAACCGCATCGTGGCCGGCGAAGGCTCCGGTCAGGGCGTCGCGATCGAACAGGGAGACCAGGGCCGGCGTCGCTCCTTGCTCGCGGAGCCAAGCAGCCTTCTCCGCGCTCCGGGCGAGGGCGCTGACGGTGTGACCGGCAGCTATCAGGGCAGGGACGACATGCCGGCCGATCGCACCGGTGCCGCCGAGAACGAACACCCTCATCCTCGGGGCGGGGTCCGTGAACATGAGGTCGAGCTCACGACCGACCTGACCGATCCTGGAGGTCGGTTGGTCCCAGCGCCGGAACCTCCAGCAGTTGATCCTGGAGGTCAGCCTGGCGGCGGACACCGCGACCGCCGATGAGGGCGTAGGCCGCGCCGGCGACGACGACCCCGGCCAGGATGGAGAAGTCAGCGCCGTCGGTGGCGTGCGACAGAGGGCTGACATAGAAGTTGGTGTTGATGCTGAGCAGCGCCACCGCGCTCCCCAGGACCTGGGCCATGATCGCCGGCCAGTGGATCCCGCCGGACCGCCAGTACAGCGACCCCGGATCGGTGCGTTGCAGCTCGCCGGGGACATAGCGGTAGCGCCGGAGGGCCCAATCGACGAGGAACACCGCCATCCACGGTGCGATCCAGGCCACCACGAGGGACACGAAGTCGCTGAGAAGGGTGTTGAACGACGAGGAGAAGACGGCGTACGCCGTCAGCCCGGCGGCGATCACCGTGTCGAGGAGGACGGCCTGCCAGCGCCGCAGGGGCAGGCCGATGGCCTGGAGGGTGACCCCTGACGAGTACAGGTCAAGGCTGCTGATGGCGAAGACCTGCATGATGGCCACCACCAGGAACGGGACCAGGAACCATGCGGCGAAGGCATGCGGGAAGTTGTGGACCGGGTCCCCGGCCGCGCTCGGCACGTAGGTGGCCACCGCTGCGCCGAGCAGCATGACGACCACCTGCGGGATGGCGGCGCCGGCCAGGACCCATCCGAGGATGGCCGGCTTGCTCGACTGGCGGGGCAGGTACCGGGAGAAGTCGTTGCCGTTCTCCACCCATCCCAGCCCCGACAGGGTGATCACGAAGGTCATGCCGACAACGATGGTCTGCCAGCCGACCCCGTGAGCCGGCGCCGACAGGTGAGCCTTGTGCACGGTCAGCACGGCCAGGATGACGTAGAGGACCATGAACGGGGCGATCAGCACCCGGAGCGCCTTGATGATGCTGGCGTGACCGAACAGGGGCAGGACGCCCTGGACGGCGGCGGCGGCCACGATGATGATGACCTTGGTGCCGGTGGTGGTGTGCCAACCGGCCTTGGCGGCTAGGGCAACCGCGGCCAGGGTGGCCAGAGTCAGGCCCTCGGTCTCAAAGCCCACCTGGGTCAGCCAGTTGAACGTGGCCATGATCCTTGAACCGTTCGGCCCGTACGCGGCCCGGCCGATGACGAAGACGGTGGTGCCGGTCTCGGGACCCTGCAGGCTGCAGAGGCCGAGAAGGAGGTAGGACAGGTTCCCGACGACGATCAGGACGGCGGCCTGGGCGAAGCTGAACCCGAACGTCATGAGCACGGCCCCGTAGATCAGGTACTCGAACTGCAGCGACGACGAGCACCACATGGCGAAGAGGTCGCGGGGGCGCGCCCATCGCTGATCCTCGGGAACGAAGTCGGTGCCGCGCTGCTCGACGCGGAACGCCCGGGTGTCGTCCCCGGTCACGGGCGAGGGGGAAGCGCCCTGGCTGGCGATGGTCATCTGCCAACCCTCGTCGGGCCCCGCCCCGGCGTCAAGTCTCGGATTGCCCTCAGCGTCACCCGCAGCGGGTGATGAAATAGACGCTGTTGCCGACGCATGTTCTATCGTCCACCCAGTGCGATGATGCGGCTATCTTGCCGCCGACCGCGAGGACACGACCTGCCACTTCTCTCTGGCCCACGCCGAGCATCGTCATCTCAGGTTTCCAGTCGGCGTAGGTGTAAAGAAGCTTGGGCGACACGCCGCAGCGATGAAGGGCTCTGATCGACCGGGATCTGGCATCTCGCAGACGGGTTCGGGGTCGTAGGGCGGTGCGAGCTCTCACGCGAAGGTCAGGAGACGGCGGTGGAGTAGGAGGAGGCGTTTCAGGTGGGATGGCATCCGGGAGTTGGAGCAGGATGACCCCGCCGGGGGTGAGCACCCGCACAAATTCTTCGACATAGGTGAGTATCGCCGCAGTTGAAGGTAGGTGCTGCAACACCAGGAGACTGCACACCACATCGAAGGTTCCGGCCTTGTACGCGCCCAGGTCGTTGGTGGTGTGAACACGGAAGTTCAGGTTCCGGAAGTTGCGATGGTGTCCCTCGGCCAGCTCGATCATGGAGGGGGAGATATCCAGACCGGTGACCTCGTCCAGATGGTCGGCCAGGGCACGGGTCAGCCGCCCGACACCGCACCCAAAGTCGAGTCCGTTGCGATGGTTGTGAGGCAGTCCCAGCCCCGAGGCTCTTTCCCAGAGCTCTTCGATCCACGTTCGGCCGGAGCTAAAGAACTCATCGAGGTCCCATTGGCCGCCCTCTTTGCCGTCCGCAGTGAGAATGGACCACAAGGGATCAACCTGGCCCCACTCCTCCCAAGATGACTGTGGAGTACCTCGGCTCATGCGTTCCCAACGGTAACCGTCACGGTCGGTCCTCACGGAGTTGCACAGGGTCGCCGGGGCGGAGCTGGGCGACCACACCGAGGTCGATCTCGTCGACGACAGCGACGACCGGGTATCCCCCGGTCACGGGGTGATCGGATCCGAACACGACCAGCTCGTCCGACGGTGTCAGCTGGACAGCTCCGGTGACCAGGCCCTCGGGTTGCAACTCTCCGCCTTGCGATCGCTCCAGGGGCGGGCCCTCCAGGCGCACGCCGACGCGGTTGCTCGTCGAGGCGACCGTCCACCGTGCTGATACCAGCTGGAGGCGGCCGTCGTCGGTGAGCCAGTCGGCTCGGGGACCGAGGCGCACCCGCAGCCGGGCCGGCGGTTCGCCTGGCGGGGCGACAGGAGCGACATCGACTCCGGGGCGGTGACCCTCATCGAGCCCCACGGCCAGGACGGCGCCGGCCTCCAGCACGGGCGGGCCCAGGCCGCTCAGGAGATCCGTCGACCGGCTGCCCAGCACCGCCGGCACGTCGAGGCCCCCCGACACGGCAAGGTAGCTGCGCAGCCCGACCGTCGCCGGGCCGATTGCCACCACCTGGCCGGCATGGAGATCGAAGGGGGCGTTGAGCCCCTGCCCGCAGCCGTCAACGGTGACGGCGGCGACGGCACCGGTCACGGCGATGGTACGCGACCCGCCTGGCGGGCCGCCGAGGCGAAGCTTGGGCCCGGTCATGGTCGACTCCAGCACGGCCGCACCGTCGCGGTTGCCGACCAGACGATTGGCCAACGCCGCGCTGAGGACGTCGGCCGCGCCCGACGGCGGGACACCTTCGGCGGCCCGGCCGGGGCGCCCCCGGTCCTGCACGGTGGTGAGCGGTCCCGGATCGACCACCTCGATCGTCGCTCCACCTTCGGGGACCGGGAGCGTGTCGGCGGTGGTGGCGGGGTCGGCCTCGGCCCGGGGCGGGCGCCGCCCGCCTTCGGAGACGAAGCGCACCCGGGCCCCGGCGGTGAGCAGCGCCGGCGGACTCCGATCGGGGTCGAAGAGCACCGTGTCGGTGGTGCCGAGGAGGTGCCAGCCGCCGGGCGTCGAGCGGGGGTACACGGCGCTGTAGGTGTCGGCGATGGCCACCGAACCGGCCGGCACCGTCGAGCGGGGCTGGCACCGGCGCCCGACGACCAGGGTCTCGGGGAGGCCGGCGAGGTAGGCGAAGCCGGGGGCAAAGCCCATGAACGCAGCCCGGTAGGTGGCGCCGCTGTGCAGGTCCACCACCTCTTCGGTTGTCAGCTCGACCAGGCCGGCTACCTCGTCGAGGTCCTCGCCGTCGTAGCGGACCGGGATCTCGACCTCGGTGGCCCCGTCCGCGCCGAGCGGTTCGGCGACGGCTTCGACGGTCAGGCCGGCGACCACGCCCGCGATGGCGCCCAGTGATGAAGGGCCGCGGGCCACGATCAGGACGGTGGCGGCGCCGACGACGATGTCGGCCGGCGTGGCTCCCAGCGCCCCGGCCACCTCGGCCGCCCAGGCCGCCTCGGCGAAGCGGGCGGCGAGCACCGCCGGGTCATGGTCGGCGGCATCGACGAGCAGGGCTGAGTGCCCCACGGCCCGTACTGCCCAGGATCCGACCCGATCGACCATCGCCCCAGGATATGCGCCGATCCGCCCGGTGATACCGGGTGAAGGGCGTGCTCGCTCAGTCGCCGACGAAGGAGCACACGGCGATCCCGGCGTCCTCGAGGGCCCGGCGCGCCGCCCGGGCCAGGTCGAGGGCCGCAGGGGTGTCACCGTGGGTGCAAAGTGACTGCACATCGACGGCGACGTCATTCCCGTCCACACTCAGCAGCGGGGCGCGGGTGGCCAGAGCGACGGCCCGAGCCACCACCGAATCGCCGTCGGTGATCACCGCTCCCGGTCGCGATCGAGGCAGCAGCCGGCCCCGGTCGTCGTAGGCTCGATCCAGGTAACCCTCGGCCACGGCGGAGAGCCCGGCCTCGCCGGCGGCAGTGGCCATGGCCGATCCAGGCAGGCACAGGACAGCCAGGTCGGGGTCGAATGACGCCACCGCCCGGGCGATCACCCCGGCGATGGCGCGATCGTCGGCAGCCTGGTTGTACAGGGCCCCGTGCGCCTTGACATAGCGGACGGTCGACCCGGCCGCCCGGGCCACCGCCGCCAGCCCTCCGATCTGGTACCCGATGTCGTCGGCCAGGTCGTCGGGAGGCACCGGGAGAGGTCGGCGGCCGAAGCCGATCAGGTCCCGGTACGACACGTGGGCGCCGATGACGACACCGCGCTCGACGGCCCGGCGGCACACCCGGCGCATGATGGAGGGATCCCCGGCATGGAAGCCGCAGGCCACATTGGCACTGGTCACCACCTCGAGAAGGCCGTCGTCGTCCGCCATCCGCCAGGCCCCGAACCCCTCCCCCAGGTCGGCGTTCAGATCGATCGAGGTCATGACAGTTTCACTCCCTCACGAAGCGCACCAGGTCGGCGGCCAGGCCGGTGTAGGTGGCGGGGGTCAGCTTCAACAGTCGGTTCTCGGCCTCGGCGGGAAGGTCGAGGCTCATGATGAACGCGGAGACGTCGGCCTCGGTCACCGTCGCCCCCCGGGTCAGGGCCTTGAGCCGCTCGTACGGTTGGTCGAAGCCGTAGCGGCGCATCACGGTCTGGATGGCCTCCCCCAGCACCTCCCATTGCGAGTCGAGCTCAGCAGCCATGACGGCGGGGGCGGGGGCCACCCGGCCGAGCCCTCGCCGGGCGGAGCGGATGGCGAGACCGGAGTGGCCGATGGCGACCCCGACGTTGCGAAGGGCGGAGGAGTCGGACAGGTCCCGCTGCATGCGTGAGACCATCAGCTTCGTCGCCAGGTGCTCGGCCAGCGACGACGAGGTCCCGGCGTTGGACCAGGCGTTCTCGAAGTCGATGGGGTTGACCTTGTGGGGCATGGTCGACGAACCGACCTCGCCGGCGACGGTCTGCTGGCGGAGGTAGGTGCGGCTGATGTAGTCCCACATGTCCTGACAGAAGTCGATGAGCACCGTGTTGAAGCGGACCACACCGTGGAGAACCTCGGCCAGGGAGTCATGTGGCTCGATCTGGGTGGTCAGGGGGTTCCAGCCGAGGCCCAGGCCGGTCACGAACCGCTTCGACACCTCGATCCAGTCGACCTCGGGATAGGCGATGGTGTGGGCCCCGAAGGTCCCGACCGCCCCGTTGAGCTTGCCCAGCAGCTCCCCCCGGCGTATCCCGCTCGCTTGGCGAGCCAGGCGGCGGGCGAACACGGCGAGCTCTTTGCCGAGCGTCGTCGGCGTGGCCGGCTGGCCGTGGGTGTGGCTGGGCATCGGCATCGCCGCGTGGGCCTCGGCCACGGCGGTGATCTCGGCGATCAGGCCGTCAGCGAGGGGCAACCACGCCGCCTCCAGGCCTTCTCTCACCATGAGGCCGTGGGCCAGGTTGTTGATGTCCTCGGAGGTGCAGGCGAAATGGACCAGCTCGGCGGTGGGGCCGAAGCCGATGCCGCCCAGGAGCTCCTTTAGGTAGTACTCGACGGCCTTGACATCGTGGTTGGTCGTAGCCTCGATGGCCTTGATCCGGGCCAGATCGTCGGCGCCGAAATCGACAACCCAGCCTTCGAGGACGGCGGCGGTCTCCACCGGGACGGCCTCGAACTCGACGATTTGGGGAATGGCCGCCAGGGTCAGCAGCCAGCGCACTTCGACGGCGAAGCGGTGGCGCATCAACGCTTCCTCGGAGAAGGCGTGAGCGAACTCGGTCAGTTGGGCGGCGTATCTTCCGTCGAGAGGCGAGAGGGCATCAACCATCACGGCCATGCTAGTGACGACATGAATTGCGCCGAATCGGGTAAGAAGCTGCCGTGGCCCGATCGCGTCCGTCCGTCCCTCAGCCAGGTTCGTCCCCGGCCGCCAGCCCGGGTGACCCTCCCACCTCCATCGTGGGCCCTCCGCCGGTCCCGGTCACACCTCCGCCCACCCCTCCGGTCGCCCCGCCTGCGACTCCGGTCGCCCATCCGGTCGTCGACAGCGAGCCGTCTGGCGATCGTCCGAGCGAGGCCCCGCCCCGGACCGGGCCTCCGGCCGCCCCGCCGGCGCGGACCCGGTCCAGCACCGCCTACGTGGGTGTCGGCGTAGGTCTGGTGGTCCTGGTCCTGGTGCTGGTGTTCATCATCCAGAACCTCAACGACGCCAGTGTCCACTACCTGGGTCTGCACTTCACCCTGCCCCTCGGCCTGATCATCCTGGCCGGGGCCGTGGCCGGCGGGGTCATCGTGCTGCTGGTCAGCCTGGCCCGAGTCACCCAGCTGCGGGTGCGGGCCCGCCGGTCGGGGCATGGTCGCCACGACGTCCGCTGAGGCCGCCCGTCGGAGCCCGGTCGTCGCCGACGATGATCAGCCATGACCGCACTCGATCCCATCCCCCCGTTCGACCCCGCCACCACCTTCGTCCATCTCCACGGCGGCCGGGCCGAGGTCATGCCCGTCGACGAGCAGTTCTGGCCGACGGTCATCAGCGGACAACGACCGCTGCCCGGGTGGCTCATGACGGCATCGTCGTGGGCCGCCGACCCGGCAGTGGCGGCCGGCGGCCATAGCGAGGTCCATCCCCACGGCGATGAGGTTCACCTCTGCATCTCGGGGGCGATGACCGCGGTTCTCGAAGGCGACGAGGGGGAGCGCCGAGTGGACTTCGACGCCGGTCAGGTCTGTGTCATCCCTGCCGGCGTGTGGCACCGCCTGGAGGCCTCGCAGGACAGCCGGGTGCTCAGCGTGACCTTCGGCGAGGGTTCGGAGCATCGTCCGGCGCCTTGACGCCAGACCCGCCGTTACCGGCGGTGGAGGCGGGCCTTGACGAGATCCGGGACGGCCGCAGGCCCCGTCTGGGGGTGGAAGGCGTCGCTGGCGGCGGTGAGCTCTCTGTCCTCCTCGTCGGTCAGATCCAGCGCCGCGGCCGCGGCATTCGATTCCAGCTGGGCCACGCTCGACGCCCCCGGTATGACCACGACGTTCGGCCGGCGGATCAACCATGCCAACGCCACCTGGGACGCCGTGGCGTCGTGGGCCGCAGCAATGGCGAGCAGGGAACCGAGCAGGCCGGAGGCCCGTTCCAGGTTCTCGGGGAGGAACAGGGCGTTGGTGGCCCGTACACCACCGGGCGGGTTGGACCCCGTGTAGCGACCCGAGAGCAGGCCTTGGGCCAGGGGGCTGTAGGCGATGATGAGCCGGTCGTTCGCCTGGGCCCAACCGAGAAGGTCGGTCTCGGGTGAGCGAACGGCGAGGCTGTAGCTGACCTGATTGGAGAGGACCGGACCGGCGAAGTCCCTCTCCGCCTGGCGCCAACCGGTCAGGGAGTGGTTGCTGACACCGAGGTGAGCGAACACCCCCTGGCGGCGGAGGCGGCCGAGAGCGTGGAACATCGGGGCCGAAGGGAACAGCGGGTTGGGCCAGTGCACCTGATACAGGTCGATGCGATCCACGCCCAGGCGGCGGGCGCTGCCGCGTGCCCGCCGGCCGATGACCGGCTCGAAGGGGACGAACGGGGCGATCTTGGTGGCGACGAAGGCTCCGTCGCGCCTGGCCGCGAGGGCCCGGCCGACGATGCGTTCGGACTGTCCGAAGCCGTAGAGCTCGGCCGTGTCGACGAGGTTGATGCCCAGATCGAGGGCCCGGTTGGTGATGGCTCCCGCCTCGCTGGAGGCGTAGTCCCGACCGTAACCCCACTCCCTGGAACCGAACTGCCACGTGCCGAGCCCGATGACCGACAGCCTGGTCCCACCCACCTCGACGTAGCGCATGAGCGGCACGCTACAGGCGCTCACCGGGAGGCCGGAGGCGGTACTGGACTCAGCCCTGCCCCTCGACGACCATGGCGGGATGAGCCAGCCCGGTGAGCTGTTCGACCAGGACCTCACCGGTGGTCTGCTCCGACCCATCCGGATCGACGAGGACGAGCGCCGGCGCCTGGCCGAGCCTGATGGGATCGGATCGCCGGTGCCGCCCGCCCGGGCGCCTCGGGCTCCGGCTCCAAGGCCGTCGGAGCCGAAGTCCAGCCCCCGGCCGGGGGCCCCGATCCCCGAAGGTCCTCAGGCCCGGCCGCGCCGTCCGCCACCGCCGATCTATCCGGGCCAGCCGCGGCCCCCTGCGCTCCCCGCTCGACCTCAGGGACTGCCGGAAGGCCCACCGAGGCGGCCGTCGGTTCCGGACGGCCAGCCCCAGAGCCGGGCGGCCATGCCTTCCCAGGCGGCGTCGCTCGGTCGCAACAGCGCCATCATGGCCGCGGGGACGCTCCTCTCCCGGCTCACCGGTTTTGCCCGGGTGATCGCTGTCCTGGCCGTCCTCGGCGTCAGCGGCGTCGACGACGCCTACAACTACGCCAACGCCATCCCCAACATCGTCTACGACCTGCTGCTCGGCGGCATCCTCTCCGCCAGCCTGGTGCCGGTCTTTGTCGAGCAGCTTCGGAACAAGGACCGCGACGAGGGCGACCGGGCCATCTCGGCGATCCTCACCACCGTCGCCGCCGCCCTGGCCGTGATCACGGTGCTGCTGGTCGTGGCCGCTCCCCTGATCATCCGCTTCTACCTGTCCCTGAAGGGCCATTCGGCTGGGGCCGACAACGAACGGGCGGTCGGGACGTCGCTGCTGCACCTGTTCGCTCCGCAGGTGTTCTTCCTGGGATCGATCGTCGTCAGCACGGCGTTGCTGAACGCCCGGCGCCAGTTCGCCACCGCCGCCTTCTCGCCCGTGATCAACAACGTGATCGCCATCATCGCCATCGGCGTGACCGACCTGGTCGCCCACAGCACCGACGTGAGCGTGTTCCGGGGCGACCACCTGGCCATCGCCGTGCTCGGCATCGGCACCACACTCGGCTACGTGGTGCAGCTGCTCGTCCAAGTCCCGGTCATGATCCGCTCCGGTGTCCGCATCAGGCCGGTGTGGGACCTGCGACACCCCGCGGTACGGCGGGTCGTCGGCCTCTCCGGGTGGCTTCTCGGCGTCGTGGTCGCCAACCAGGTCTCGCTCAACGTCATCCTCGTCTTCGCCGGCAAGCACACCGGGGACGCCACCGCCTACCAGAACGCCTACCAGTTCTTCCAGCTGCCCTACGCCCTCTTCACCGTTTCGGTGGCGTCGGCGCTGACGCCCGACCTGGCCGAGAAGTGGAGCAGGAGGGACCAGTTGGGCTTCGCCAAGCGGATGATCGGCGGACTGCGAGTCACCCTTGCGTTCCTGGTGCCGGCGGCCGTCGGGTACGCCCTTCTGGCTCAACCCCTCATCGACCTGGCCGTTCAGCACGGCCAGGTTCACTCAGCCGGGGCCAGGATCCTCGGCGCCACCCTCATCGGGTTCGTGGTCGGCCTGCCCGGCTTCAGCGCCTTTGTCCTGCTCATGCGGGGCTACCAGGCCATGCAGGACACCAAGACCATGTTCAAGCTGTACGCCCTCGAGAACCTCCTCAGCCTGGTGGCCACCTACCCCGCCTACCACGCGTGGGGCGTCCAGGGTCTGGCCCTGGCGTGGTCCATCCCCTACTCGATCATCGCCGTGGTGGCTGCTGTCGGCCTGCGCCGGCGGGTCGGTTCCCTGGGCGGCTCGCTCACCGTCCGCGCCCTGTGGCGCATCGCCGTCGTCTCCGCCTTCATGGGCGTCGTCGTGGCCCTGCTCCGCTCCGTCCTGCCGAGCGGAGGGGGTACCCCGGGCCTGCTCGGGCGCCTGATCGTCGAGATGGGCGCCGGTGCCGGAGTGTACCTCCTGGGGGCCCGGGCCCTCGGCATCGAGGAGATCCAGCCCGTGCTCAGGCTGGGGCGGCGCCTGGCCCGTCGCTGAACCGGCCTTCCCGCCGGATCACGGCTCGATGATCCAGACCTCCTCCTCGCCCAGGTGGTCCTGAAGGGAGCGGACCTGGCGCCCGACGACGCCGTCGCGGCGGTCCCACACCACCATGGCCTCCGACACGTTGCGGGCCACCCAGGCGTCGCGCCGGGCCAAGGCACCACCCGCCGCCTGCCGTCCGGTCGGCGGCTGCGCCTGGAGCACCACCGTCGCCGCCGCTCCCGCCAGCAATTGGGAGAAGTGGACCCTGCTCGGCGCCGGCCAGGTGGCGTCCTGGCCGGGGAAGGCGAGGATTGCGGCGTACGGGATCCCGACCTTGGCGGCAGCTTCGGCCCCAAGCTGCTCTGCGCCAAGACCGAGACCACTCACGACGACAAGGTCCGGGTGGAGCTGGCCCTTGGCGGCGAGGATGTCGGCCACCTGCGTGCGCACGGAGACAGCCATCGGGGTCTCCCCGTAGCCGCCGAGGTCGGGGGGGCGAAGCCCGGCCACCAGGATGCGATGGCCGCCCGGGACCCGGGCGTCGGCAGCGGGTCCGGTCGCTCCCGGCCCGGGCGTGTCGGCCGGGCCGAGGTTGGTGGGTGGACCATCGCCCTCCTTGCCCTTCTGGGTCCTGGCCGCCTCGACCGCCAGCCGGTCGACGAGGTCGTTCATGCGGTCGCTGCCGTGACCCTTGACCCAGCGGAACCGGATGCGGTTGGGGTCGGCCCGGTAGGCATCGACCAGCGGTTCCCACAGGTCGCGGTTTGCCACCGGCTTCCTCTGGGAGTTGGTCCAGCCCCGCCGCATCCAACCTTCCCACCACCGGTCCCGGAAGCAGTTGACGACATAGGTGGAGTCACTGATCACCTCCAGGGGACCCGGGAAGTGACGGACGGCGTCGAGGACGGCGTGCAGCTCCATTCGCTGGTTGGTGGTCCTGGGTTCGGCGCCGCTGCGGAACGCCCCGTCGGGCACCGACCATGCCCACCCGCCTGGGCCCGGGTTTCCCGAACAGGCCCCGTCGGTGTACACGGTGGTCTCGGCCCTGGTCATCCCTCCAGCATGGCAACGACCGACAGGGGGTGCATCCATGATCGGCCAGAGCCCCCGGTGCGTCAGGGGGTTGGTGCCGGCTCGTGCCCCCATGGGTGACGTTCGGCCAGCTCCCTGAAGGCTTCCGGCACTCGCTCCTGGTTCGACAGCACCACCTCGGCATAGCCGATGGCGTCTCGGCCGAACCGGGCTCGGATGGCGTCAACGGAGCGGTCCAGGCCCCAGCGGGCGGCGCCAGGTGGCGTTCCTGGCCGGGGCCGGTTGGAGGCCAGGCCGAGCTCGAAGGGCAACTCGAGCTGCAGGGCCGGTTCGTTGATCAGGTTTGCCACCGACACCGCCAACAGGGTGATCTGGCGCTCGGAGGGATGATCGGCGAGGGCGGTGCCGGCCAGCTCGGCGGCCACGGCGGTAAGGGTCGAGGTCCCCGAGATGGCGACGGCGAGGGTCGTCGATCGGGTCATGGCGCGCCGGCCGGTGAAGCGGACCCTCACGGTGATGGTCCGGCCCGCTCTGCGTGTTGCCCGCAGCCGGGAGGCGACCCGATCGGCCAGATAGGCGAGGGTGGCGTGGACCAGCCGAGGGTCGGCGTCTCTGCGCCCGAAAGCGCTCTGGGCGCCAACCGACGACGACCGCCTGGCGGGCTCGATCCGCCTGGGGTCACGATTGACGGCCAGCCGGGCCAGCTTGGCCCCGGCGGCCCCGCCGAGCAGGTGCTCGAGCAGTGGGCTGCCCGCGGCCGCCAGGTCGCCGACGGTGCGGACACCAACGGATGCCAGCCGCGAGCTGGTCGCCGGGCCGACCCCCCACATCAGGTCCACCGGGAGAGGATCAAGGAACGCGCTCTCCCGCGCCGGGTCCACGACGACCAACCCGTCGGGCTTGGCCACCTGCGAGGCGATCTTGGCCAGATGCTTGGTCCGGGCGACACCGACCGACACGGCCAGGCCGGTCTCGTCGCGCACTCGTCGTCGGATCGCTCGGGCGATGTCGGCCGGTGGACCGAAGAGATGCACGGCGCCGGCCACATCGAGGAACGCCTCGTCGATCGAGATGCGCTCGACGTAGGGGGAGAAGTCCTCGAACATGGCGATGACCTGATCCCCCAGGCGCTGATAGTGGGAGAAGTGACCGCCGACGAATCGCAGGTCAGGACACAGTCGCTGGGCCCTCCATCCGGGCATGCCCGACTGCACACCGAACGCTCTCGCCTCGTACGAGGCGGCGAGGACGACGCCGGCGCCCACCGCGATCGGACGGCCGCGCAAGGAGGGGTCGAGCAATTGCTCGACCGAGGCGTAGAAGGCGTCGAGGTCGGCATGGAGGATCGTGGCAGCTTCGACCGATGCCATCGACGAACGACGCTAGTCGAACGCACGTTCGAGCCCTCAGCCGGCGCAGGCAGGAGGTGTAGAACAGGAGCGATGAGCACTCGCCGGATCCCCAAGTGGGCCGAGCTGGCGCCGCTGTTGCAGCCGCGCCGGCCCGCCCTCGATCCCACGTCGCGCCGGCTCGCCTCCGTGGCGTCCATCGCCGATCTTCGCCGGGCGGCGCGCCGGCGGGCCCCACGGGCCGTGTTCGACTACACCGACGGGGCGGCAGGCGACGAGCTCACCCTGGCCCGCATGCGCGACGCCTATGACCGGGTGGAGTTCCGCCCGACCGTCCTGACGGATGTCTCGGCGGTCGACCCCTCGGCGACGATCCTGGGCCGGCGCTCCGAGCTGCCGTTGGTGCTCGCCCCCACCGGCTTCACCCGGATGATGCACACCGAGGGGGAGCGGGCCGTGGGCCGGGTGGCGGGCCGGGCCGGGATCCCCTACGCCCTCTCGACGATGGGCACGACATCCATCGAGCGCCTGGCCAGCGAGGCACCCGACACCCGCCTGTGGTTCCAGCTGTACCTGTGGAAGGACCGGGTGGCGGGCCGGGACTTCGTCGCCCGTGCCGCCGAGGCCGGTTATGAGACCCTGGTCCTCACCGTCGACACTCCCGTACCGGGCCCTCGCCGGCGTGACGTCCGCAACGGGTTGACCATTCCCCCGTCGCTCACCCTCAAGACCTTCCTCGACGGAGCCACCCGCCCCGCATGGTGGTTCGACCTGCTGACCACCGAGCCGTTGGAGTTCGCCTCCCTCACCCACTTCGAGGGGACGGTCGCCGACATGATCGCCGGGATGTTCGACCCGGCCGCCACCCTCGCCGACGTCGAATGGCTGCGCCAGACCTGGAAAGGCCCGCTCGTGGTCAAGGGCATCCAGAACGGACACGACGCCAAGGCGGTGGTGGACGCCGGCGCCGACGCGGTGATCGTCTCGAACCACGGTGGCCGTCAACTGGACCGGGCCCCGGTTCCCCTCGAGGAGCTGCCCCGGGTCCTCGACGCCGTCGGGGACCGGGCCGAGGTGTATGTGGACGGTGGGATCATGTCCGGCGGCGACGTGGTGGCCGCCGTGGCCCTCGGGGCCCGGGCCGCGCTGGTAGGCCGGGCCTACCTCTACGGGCTCATGGCCGGCGGGGAGCGAGGCGTGCAGAAGGCCATCGACATCCTGACGGCCGAGATCCGCTCCACCATGGCCCTCCTCGGGGTCACCTCCGTCGCCCACTTGGGACCCCACCACGTCCGGCTTCGCCCCGCCGGGCCCGAGTAGGATCCGGCGAGATGGACGTCGTCGAGTTCACGCCGCGCCGCGACCAGTACGCGTACACGTTCGGGGGGGCGGCACCAGTGATGTCGGTTCGCCCCGGGACCGCCTTGCGGGTGTGGTCCGACGACGCCTTCGGCGGGGTCCTGCGCAGCGTCGACGACCTCTCCGGGGACAAGGTCGACCTGCGTTACGTCAACCCCCAGACCGGCCCCTTCTTCGTGGAGGGAGCCCAACCAGGCGACACCTTGGTGCTCCACTTCGTGTCGATGGTGCCGGCCCGAGAGTGGGGGGCCAGCGCCGCCATCCCCTTCTTCGGGGGCATGACCGGCACCGATCGGGTGGTCAACCTGCAGGATCCCCTACCCGACACGACGTGGATCTACGAGGTGGACCGGGATCGCGGGATCGTTACCTTCTCCGCCCGGTTCTCGGAGATGACCATGGCCTTGCCGTTGGCACCCATGCTCGGCACCGTCGGGGTGGCCCCGGTCGGGGGCGAGGTTCGCAGCTCGCTGGTGCCCGACCGCTTCGGGGGCAACATGGACAGCCCCGAGATACGAGCCGGCGCCACCGTGTACCTGGGCGTGAACGTGGAGGGGGCCCTGTTCTCCGTCGGCGACGGGCACTACCGCCAGGGTGAGGGCGAGGCATGCGGCACCGCCGTCGAGGGGGCCATGACCACCACGTTCATCGTCGATCTCATCAAGGGTGGCGCCCCTGGCTGGCCCCGGGTCGAAGATGACCGCAATTGGACGACCGTCGGTTCCAGCCGGCCGCTGGAGGACTCGTGGCGCATCGGCAACGCCGAACTGGTGCACTGGATGGGTGAGCTGCACGGGTTGCACACGCTGGACGCCTACCAGCTGCTGTCCCAGGTGACCGAAGCGCCCATCGCCAACGTGGTGGACGCCAACTACAGCGTCGCCGTCAAGGCCCCGAAGGCCCTGCTGCCGGCGGGCACCGCCTACGACGGCATCCACGCCGACCTGCGCAGCCGGGCCCTCTCCCTCTGACCGGTTTGGAAAGGATCATCGCATGGACCTGCAACTGGCCGGAAGCCGTGTCCTCGTCACGGGTGGCACGCGTGGCATCGGCCGGGCGATCGTCGAGGCCTTCGTCGACGAGGGGGCGGAGGTTGGCTTCTGCGCCCGCAAGCCCGACGAGGTCTCCGCCACCGAGGCGGCGCTGAGGGAGCGGGGCAAGGTCGCCGGTGCGGCGGTCGACGTGGGCGACGCCCCGGCCTTGGTGGCGTGGGTGGCCGCGGCCGCCGAGGCCATGGACGGCATCGACGCCGTCGTCGCCAACGTCAGTGCCCTCGCCATCCCCGACACCGAGGAGAACTGGCAGGCCAGCCTGAACGTCGACCTCATGCACACCGTCCGCCTGGTCAACGCCGCGCTCCCCCACCTGGAGCGCAGCGACAACGCCAGCATCATCGCCATCTCCAGCGTGTCCGGGCGGGAATCGGACTTCGCCTCCGGTCCCTACGGGACGGCCAAGACCGCCATCGCCGGGTATGTGCACGGCCTGGCGTTCCAGCTCGCCGCCAGGGGGATCCGGGCCAACACCGTCTCCCCCGGCAACACCTACTTCGATGGCGGCGTGTGGCAGATCATCGAGGACGGTGACCCGGACCTGTACCAGGCTGCCGTCGAGCTCAACCCGACCGGCCACATGGGCACCCCTCAGGAGGTGGCTGCGGCCGTCGTTTTCCTCGCCAGCCGGCGAGCCGGCCGGATAAGCGGCACCAACCTGGTGGTGGACGGGGCCTTGACCCGGGGAGTGCAGCTCTAGCCGGCTACCTCCGCAGCCGCCCACACATCCTCGGCGCGCTACGGTCGCCCTGAGCACAACGCGGGGGAAGCGGTGACGGAGCAGACGGGTCCGACCGGTACGGCCTCAACAGGAGATCCCGAGACGGACAGGCTGCTGGCCACGGCCCAGAGGGCAGGGGCCGAGGAGCGGTGGTCCGACGCCGAGGGAGCGTTGCGCGCCGCCTTGGACCTCCTTGCCGCTGGCGGTGGCGGCGCCGCCGAGGTGCGGACCCGGCTCCAGCTGGCCGTCCTCCAGGCCTCCACGGGTCGGGTGGACGCTGCGCTCGGCGGCATCGAGCAGTGCGTGGCCTCCGCCGAGGGTCTCGGCGACGACGCACTCGGGGTTGAGATCCACGGCGCCGCCGCCAACCTGCTGCTGGCGGCCGGGCGGCCGGGGCCGGCCGTGGCCCGCTTCCGGGCCGGATTGGAGCTGGCCGCCCAACTCAGTGATCCCCGCTGGCAGGTGCAGCTGCGGACCGGACTGGCGGTGGCCTTGTTCCAGAGCGGGGAACCTGAAGCTGCGGTCGAGGTCCTCCAGGAGAATGCCCGCTTCGCTCGGACCGTCCCCGATGCGGTGACGGCGGGAATGGCGTTGGAGACCGTGAGTGAGGCCCTGGCCTCGGTCGGAAGGACCGCTGACGCCCTGGACATCGCCCTCGAAGCCCTGGCCAGGTTCGAGGAGGGCCAGGCCGGGCCGTTCGTCATCCAGGCCAGCATCGCCGTATCCAACCTCTCTCTCGTCAGCGGGGAGCCGGAGAAGGCGGCGCGGTATACCACCCAAGCCGTGACCTTGGGCCGGACCTTCGGGGGACCGAGCGGAGAGTCATCGGTGCTGCTGGGCCTGGCCGTGACCGCCGGCCAGCGCGGCGACCGAGGTTCGGCGCGCGAGTTCCTCCAGCAGGGTCGGGCCTGCCTGCAGGCGGCCGGGCTGCCCGAGCCCCCCGAGCTGGCGGGGATGCTGGACCAGCTCGCGGATCCGTAGCGAGACCGGCGGGCCCCAACGGTGAACATGGACTGGACAGACGCCCGGGGCAAGGAGCAGCTCGGCGAGCAGGCGATCCGCCAGGCGGGGGCATGTACCAGCAGCTCGTGCTGGGCGTCCTGCAATCGGCGCCCGATCCGGTGGCGGCGGTGCGGGCCCTCTTTGCCGGCGCCGCCGAGGTTCTGCGCTCGACCGACTACCAGGACGCCTGTCCCATCGCCACGGTGGCGCTGGAGGTGGCAAGCAGCAAAGGCCATGGTGCTGATCGAGCTGCTCGAAGGTGCCTTCCTCCTGAGCCGGGGCGAAACGCACCGACGCCATGGATGCGGCCTCCGACGCGACCGCCGCCCTGGTCGCCGCCGCCCTGCCCCCGCCCCTGCCCCTCCCCCTTCCCGCGGGGGGCCGGCCGTGACCGGTCCCGGGAACGTACGGCCCGAGGGCTGGGTGCGGCGCCCCCACGGGTGGGTCCGCCACTACGCCGGGTTGATGGGGCCGGCGGGGAGGACCGCCGCCCAAACGATGATGGGCGACAAACGACCCGAGCGCATCGCCGGCGCCCTCGCCGCGCTCGGTCGCCGCCGCGACCCCCACCACCCGACCCAGCGCGCCCTGGTGGTGGCGCCCGGCGGTCGGCTCCGTTGGCGGACCCTCCCGGCTCCGGCGCGACCCGGCCCGCTCGGTGCGGTCGTGCACCCGGTTGCCATCGCCACCTGCGACATGGACCGACCGATCATGCTCGCCGCCACCCCCTTTCCCCTGCCCCTGCAGCTCGGCCACGAATGCGTGGCGGATGTCGTCGAGGTGGGAGCGGAGGTCCGCGCCTGGCCGGCGGTTCGTGGGGCGGCGTCATCACCGATCTGGTCGCCGTGCCCTTCGCCGATGCCATGCTCGTGGCGCTCCCCGATCAGGTGGATGCGGTGGCGGCGGCCAGCGTGGCCGACAACGTCAGCGATGCCTACCGCCATGTGGGCCCCTACCTGCCCACGCTCCTGTCGGAGGACCCGTCCGCCCGAGTGCTGATCCTGGCCGGCCTCGAGCCGCGACCGGCCTTCACCACCAGTGTGTCCCTCTACACCGGTTTGATCGCTCGGGCCCTCGGCGCTCGCCACGTCGACCTGGTCGACTCTCGCCCCGACGTCTGCGCCCGGGCCGAGCGACTTGGCCTCCGACCGTTCTCCCCCGGCGACCTGGCGCAGGTCGATCCCGCCCCGCTGGTAGTTGACGCGTCCGGCACACCGGCGGGGTTGGTCGCCGCCCTCCGCCACACCGCGGCTGACGGGCGGTGCTCCAGCGTCGGGGGCCTGCACACCCGCGTCCCGCTCCCTTATCTCGAGGCCTACCTGCGGAATGTGACCATCCACATCGGACATTCCCATGCCCGGGCCATGATCCCCGAGGTCCTCTCCCTCATGGTCGACGGCGGGCTGCAGCCGGAGCTGGTCACCACCCAGGTCGCCGCCGTCGACAACGCGGTCGAGGCGCTCGACCAGCACTGCCGGGACGGTGCCATCAAGACGATCCTGACGGCCTCCTGACCATCCTGTCGGCGACGTCGACGCACGCCAGGCCCGTTGTTCAGCGACTACATGATCGGTGGCGCGACGATAGAGGGGTGATCTTCGATGGTTTCTCACACCAGCTGCCCGACATCGACCCCGGGGAGACCGCCGAGTGGGTGGACAGCTTCGAGGCGGTCCTCGACGCCCACGGCAAGACACGGGCCCGGTTCCTGCTCATGAAGCTCCTCGAGCGGGCCACCGCCGGCCAGGTCGGGTTCCCGGCCACGGTGTCGACGCCGTATGTCAACACCATCCCCCCCGACCAGGAACCGTGGTTCCCCGGCAACGAGGACATCGAGCGGAGGATCCGGGCGTTCATCCGGTGGAACGCAGCGATGATGGTGGTCCGGGCCAATCACAAGGCGGAGGGGATCGGCGGCCACCTGGCCACCTACGCCAGCTCCGCCAGCCTCTACGAGGTCGGCTACAACCACTTCTTCCGGGGCAAGGACAACAACCAGACCGGTGACCAGGTGTTCTTCCAGGGTCACGCCGCACCGGGGATCTACGCCCGGGCCTACCTCGACGGGCGCCTCAGCGAGGAGCAACTGGACCACTTCCGCTTGGAGCTGGCCGGCAAGCAGCCGTCGGGGGATGGCGAACAAGGGCCCGGCGGGCTGTCGTCGTACCCCCACCCGCGCCTCATGCCGGACTTCTGGGAGTTCCCCACCGTGTCCATGGGTCTCGGCCCGCTCAATGCCATCTACCAGGCGCACTTCAACCGGTACCTCCTCAACCGGCGGATCGTGGACACGTCCCGGAGCCGGGTCTGGTGCTTCCTCGGGGACGGAGAGTGCGACGAGCCCGAGACCCTGGGAGCGTTGTCCCTCGCCGCCCGCGAGCAGCTCGACAACCTCATCTTCGTGGTCAACTGCAACCTGCAGCGCCTCGACGGCCCGGTGCGGGGCAACGGCAAGATCATCCAGGAGCTGGAGGCCACCTTCCGGGGGGCGGGATGGAACGTCATCAAGGTGGTGTGGGGCTCCAAGTGGGACGAGCTGCTGGCCCGGGACGTGGACGGGGTGCTGC
>JALYVP010000114.1 GCA_030853185.1 Actinomycetota bacterium
GCCGATGCCCTTGGCCCCGAGCTGGTTGATCGGCGTCGGGGTGGCCATCGGCACCAATTCGAAGCTGGGCAGCTCAGTGGACGAGATCATGGCGTAGTCGGCCAGGTTCGAGGTCACCGGGTTGCCCGCGGTGTCGTAGCGAACCTCCTCGAGGAGGGCTTGGGCGGCGCCCTGGGCCAGGCCGCCGTGGCGCTGGCCTTCGGCCAGGAGCGGGTTGAGGATGGTGCCGGCGTCGTCGACCGCGACCAGGCGGGCCAGGCGCACCGCGCCGGTGGCGGTGTCGATCTCGACCACGGCGATGTGGGCACCGAAGGGAAATGTGGGCCCGGCCGGGTCGGAGCTCTGCTCCACCCGAAGGCCCTTGGCGGCATCGGAGGCGGCGGCGACCTCGGCCCAGGTGCGGGACACCGAGGGTGTGCCGGTCACGTGGAAGCGACCCTCGGCCTTGTCGAGCACCACGTCGTCGGGGTTGGCCTCGAGCAGGTCGGCGGCCAGCTTGCGGGCCTGGGCGACGAGGGTGATCGACGCCTCGTGCACGGCCAGGCCACCGGATTGCAGCGAGCGCGAACCCATGGTCCCGCCCCCCTCGCGCACCAGGTCGGTGTCACTGGCGATGACCTCGATGTCGTCCATGGAGATGCCCAGCTGCTCGGAGGCGAGCATCGACCAGGCGGTGAGGTGGCCCTGGCCGTGGGGGGACGTGCCCGTGTACACCTTGGCCTTGCCGTCGGGGAGGATCTCCACGGCACTGAACTCACCGGGGGGACCGGCGCCGTTGGTGATCTCCACGTAGGTGGAGACACCGATGCCCATCTGCGTCGTGTCGCCGGCTTGGCGCCGGCGGGCCTGCTCGGCTCGGAGCTCCTGGTAACCGGCGGACTCGAGGACCAGGTCCAGAGCGCCCTCGTAGTCGCCGCAGTCGTAGACGGTCTGGGTGGGGGTGGTGAACGGGAAGGCGTTCTTGGCGATGAGGTTCGTCCGGCGCACCTCGGCCGGGTCGCTGCCGATCTCGGCGGCGAAGAGGTCCATGGCCCGCTCGATGCAGGCGGTGGCCTCGGGGCGGCCGGCGCCGCGATAGGCGACGGTGGGTGTGGTGTTGGTGACGATCGACCGGGCGGAGAACTCGACGTTGGCGATGTCGTAGGTGCCCGACGCCATCATCCGGGTCAGCGCCGGCAGGAAGCCTCCGAGCGACGGGTAGGCACCGCAGTCCTGGAGGACCTCCAGGCGGTAATGGCTGACCCGGCCGTCCCGGCTACCGCCGATCACCATGTCCTGGACCTGGGCCCGCCCGTGGCCCATGGCCAGCATCGACTCGGAGCGGTTCTCGGTCCAGCGCACGGTCCGGCCGGCCCGCTGGGCCAGCCAGGGCAGCACCAGGTCCTCGGCGTAGAGACCGATCTTGGCGCCGAAGCCGCCGCCGACATCGGGGGCGATGACCCGGACCTGGCCGGGATCGAGCCCGTAGGTGTTGGCCAGGTCCGCCTTGGCTCCGTGCGGCGCCTGGTTGGACGCCCACTGCGTCAGGCGGCCGTCGTCGCCCCACGTGGCCGCCCCGGACCGCACCTCGAGGGGACAGGGAGCCAACCGCTGGTTGATGATCCGCTGGCGGACGACGACCTCGCAGCCGTCGAAGAAGTGCTCGTCGAGCGGCTGCTCGAAGGCGATGGCCACGTTGGAGCCGTGGTCGGGGAACAGCAGCGTCTCGGAGGTGGCGCCGCTGGCCGCGTCGAGCACGGCGGGAAGCGGGTCGTAGTCGACGAAGACGGCCTCGGCCGCATCCTCACCCTGGTAGCGCTCCTCGGTCAACACGACCGCCACCGCCTCGCCGGCGAAGCGGACCACGTCGGTGGCCAGGACGGGGCGGCCCATGATCTCGGGGAAGCCTGGCACGCCGGCCGGAACCGGCGGGAGGTCGACATCGGCCCCGGTGTAGACGGCGATGACGCCGGGGGCGTTGCGGGCTTCGTCAGCGTTGATCTCGGCGATGCGGGCGTGGGCGACGGTGGACCGCACGAACGTGGCCCACAGCGCCCCGTCAAGGGCCAGGTCGTCCCCGTAGATGCCCCCACTGGTCAGGAACTTCGGGTCTTCCCGGCGCAGAACCCGGTTGCCGAGGATGCTCATGCCTCGGATCCTACGAGCATGACCAAGGTCATGGTTGCAGGGTCCCCGCTCCAGTCTGAACGGGTGGTGACAGCCTGTCCTCTCGGCCAGGTCCTGCTCCGACCGGCAGGTACCGCTGTCTTCGTCGAATCCACCCGCAGATGCCGCATAGGAGCGGGGTCAACCGCCGATCTGGCTCATCGACCGGTTGGGCCGGATGAAGTGCACCTGACCGATGGAGTGGCCGGCCCACTTGCGCCCGACCTCCGCTTCGATGGCTGCGGCCAGATCGTCGTCGCTGCCCCCGCTGCGCAGGATGGCCCGCAGGTCGCACTCCCGGACGGCAAACAGGCAGTTGCGCAACTGACCTTCGGCGGTGAGCCGGATCCGGTCACAGGACTCGCAGAACGACTGGGTCACGCTGGCGACCACCCCTACCCGGCCGTTGCCGTCCGCATAGGCGAAGCGCTCGGCCGGCATCGAACCCCGGTCCTCCTCGGCTCCCGCCAAGGGGAAGACGGCGTGGATCCGCTCGATGATCTCGGTGGCCGCCATCACCTGGCCTCCGCTCCAGTTGCCGTCGCCGTCGAGGGGCATCCACTCGATGAAGCGGACCTCCACCCCGTGCTCGCGCCCGAAGGTGGCGAAGTCCTCGATCTCGTCGTCGTTGACCCCCCGCACGACGACACAGTTGACCTTGACCGGTTCCAGGCCGGCGGTCAGGGCGGCGTCGATGCCCGACAGCACCCGGGGCAGAGCGTCGCGGCCAGTGATGGACGCGAACCGCTCAGGCTTGAGGGAGTCACACGAGATGTTGATCCGCCGCAGGCCGGCCTGGCGCAGGTCGGCAGCCAGGACGTCGAGGGTGGCCGCGTTGGTGGTCATCGACAGGTCGACGCCGAGATCGGACAGGCGTCTGATCAGCACCGGGAGATGGGCCCGCACGGTCGGTTCCCCGCCGGTGAGGCGGATGCTCCCGAAACCGAACCGCTCCACACACACCCGGGCGACCCGGGTCAGCTCCTCGTAGCTGAGCAGGTCCTCTCGCGGCAGCCACGTCATGCCCTCGGTTGGCATGCAGTAGGTGCACCGGAAGTTGCACCGGTCGGTGATGGAGATGCGCAGGTCCCGAACGGTGCGTCCGTACGGATCCACGAGAGCGGCGGCCACGACGTCCAGCCTACGGGTGATCGGGGGGCTGCGACGGCGTGTCGTGGCCGTTGCCATCTCGCAAGAGCCAGGCTGTCCGCCCCCTCGGGCCCGGCCAGGTAGGGTTCCCGCCCGCTCACCGACCGCAGATGCCCGCCTGTCTACCCGGGAAGGAGAATGATGGCGACGACGTCGCCGGCGGCCACGCCGTCGCCGGGAGGGACGACGGCGAGGGCATCGGCGACGGCCATGGGCCACAGCAGGTTGGACGCCTGTCCGCCGGCCGTCCGGACATGATGGCGGCCGTCGGCGCCGACGGTGGCATGGACCCGGATGTAGTTGGTCCGGGCGTCGGGGCGCCGGCGCAGGCTGTCGTCGTCGGCCACCGCCGGGATCAGCGGGTGGTGCAGGCCAGCTCCGGCGTGACCCGCCATGGCCCGCAAGCCGGAGCGGGCCAGCAGCTCGTAGCTGACCATGGACGACACCGGGTTGCCGGGCAGGCCGAAGATCGGCGTGGTGGCGATGGTGCCGAAGGCGAACGGTTTCGCCGGGCGGATCGCCACCTGCATCCAGGTCATGTCCCCCATCTCATCCAGGACCTTCTTCACGTAGTCGAAATCGCCCATGGACACGCCGCCGCTGGTCAGCACCGCATCGCAGGTGGCGGCAGCGGCGGTCAGCTTCTGGTTGATCTCCGCCTCGTCATCGCGGGCGATGCCCAGATCGACCACCGGGTAGCCGTCCCGGCGGAGCAGGGCGAGCAGGGTCAGACGGTTGCTGTCGCGGATCTGGCCCGGCCGCAGCGGGCCGCCACCGGCGACCAGCTCGTCCCCCGTCGACAGCACGCCCACCCGGGGCGCGGGGATGACGGCGACATCGACGCGACCGGTGGTGGCCAGCACGCCCAGGTGACCGGGCCCGAGGATCGTGCCGACGGAGAACACCTCCTGGCCGGCGGCCAGGTCCTCGCCTGCCGCCCGGATGTGGTCGCCGGCCGTCACGGGGCGCTCGACCAGCACCCCGTCCTCACCGTCGGCCCTGGTGGTCTCCACGATGGCGATGGCGTCGGCGCCGTCGGGGAACGGGGCACCGGTCATGATCCGGACCGCCTCTCCCGGACCGACGGCCCGGTCCGGGGCCTCCCCGGCGGCGATGGTCCCGGCGATCACCAGACGGGTCGGGTGCTCCGTCGAGGCTCCCCGCAGATCGTCGGCCCGCACCGCGAAACCGTCCATCGCCGTGTTGGCGAACGGGGGGACCGGCTCGGGGGCGTGGACCGGCTCGGCCAGCACCAGGCCCAGGGCGTCGCCCACCTCCACCCGCACGGGGGCCGCCGGTGGGCACGATCGCAGGACACGGTCCCGGGCGTCTTCGAGGCTGATCACCGGGCCGAATCTACGCCTGCTGCCCGGCATGATCGGCGACGCCTTCGGCCCCGCTCGTACCCCAGGTGACCCGACCCTCCATCCCCATGGTCGACGGGTCGCGTCCGGCCTCGGTCGCGCTGCGTCGATGATGGCTGTAGCCGAGGGCCTCGACCCCCTGGGCGTACGCTCGCAGCCCGCCGGGGTCGGCCCGAAGCTCGAGGCAGGACGACACCGATGCGCAGGGGACCTGTCTAGCCTCTGCCCCTGGCCCATAGGGTGGGCGCGTGCCTCAGCTCGATCGCAACGACGACGTCTTCGTCCTCGATCTCGGCGACACCGAGAACCGGATCAATCCCGCGTGGAGCGCCGAGGTCCTGGGTCTGCTCGAGAGGGTCGATGTGGCGATGGGTCCCCGGGCGCTGGTTACCGCCGCCACCGGCAAGTTCTGGTCGAACGGCCTGGACCTGGCCTGGATCGGCGACGACGTCGATCGGCTGAGTCAGGTGCTCAAGGCCGCCGAGTCGGTGCTCAGCAAGATCCTGACCCTGCCCCTTCCCACCGTCGCCGCCATCGGTGGCCACGCCTACGCCGCCGGCGGTCTCCTGGCGCTGGCCCACGACTACCGCATCATGCGAGCTGACCGCGGGTACTTCTGCCTGCCCGAGATCGACCTGCGCCTGGCGTTCCCCGCTGGGATGAGCGCCCTGGTCCAGGCCAAGCTGACGCCCGTCGCGGCACGCGATGCCATGATCACCGGCCGCCGGTACGGGGCCCCGGCCGCCCAGGCGGCGGCCATCGTCGACGCTTCGGTGCCATCCGACGAGGTCATTCCCCGAGCCCTGGCCATGGCCACCGAGCTTGCCCCCAAGGCCGACGCCGCCATGGGCAAGATCAAGGACGGCATGTACCGCGACGTCTCCCGGGCCCTGCGCCACGAGGGCTGAGGCCGGCCCCCTCAGCGCGCCGGAAGCGACGTCAACCAGTCGACGAGGATCCGGTTGACGTCGTCGGCCCGTTCCTGCTGGACCCAGTGACCGGTGCGCTCGAGGATGTGCGATCCGATCAGGCCGGGCAGCGTCTGGGGGTAGCGGCTGATGGCCCCGGCTCCCCACGTCGTAGGACCGTCCCACTCACCGCCGATGAACAGCGACGGCTGGGTGATCGGCGCCCCGGTCCACGCCGCGGTGTCCTCCCAGTCCCGGTCGATGTTGCGGTACCGGTTGAGCGGACCCCGGAACCCGCCCCGCTCGAACTCTGCGGCGTAGAAGTCGAGGTCGGCCTCGCTCAGCCAGGTGGGCAGCCCGTCGCCGACGACAAACCGGTCGGAGAGCCTCCCGCCGGGGCCGACGGTGATCATGCTGCCCCCGTCAGGCGGCCGGATGCGGTTGCCTGACGCCCCCACGTAGAAGCCGGCCAACCAGCCCCGCACATCGACCTCGATCTCCGCCTCGGCCCGGCCCGGCTCCTGGAAGTAGGTGATGTAGAACTCCTCGTCGCCACCCATCCGGGCGAAGGTCTCGGTCGGCCGACGGCTGGTGCGGGGGGCGTAGGGAACGCTCATCAGCGCCACCGCGGTGAACACATCGGGGCGCAACAGAGCGGTGGTGGCGGCGATGGGCGAGCCCCAGTCGTGACCCACGATGATTGCCCGCTCCTCGCCCAGAGCCCCGACCACCCCGACGTTGTCGGCCACGTGGAGCAGCATCCGGTAGGCGTCCACCTCGAGCGGCTTGGACGACCGGCCGTAGCCGCGCACGTCGATGGCCACGGCCCGGTAACCGGCGGCGGCCACGATGGGGAGCTGGTGGCGCCACGAGTACCACGACTCGGGGAAGCCGTGCACCATGAGCACCAGCGGCCCTTCCCCCTGTTCGACCAGGTGGATGCGCACCCCATGGGCATCGACCAACCGGTGCGACGCCCGTCCCATCCCGACGCCGGCGTCGACCATGGCGCCATCCTAGGGGCGCAGCCGCGGCCCGCCCGGTAGCGGCGGCGGTGGGGGGACCGCGGTCGTAGGGTGAGCTCATGGCTCGGTCCCCCCGGAGGAGCTCATTCGTGATCGTGGCCAACCGCCTTCCCGTGGATCACACCGTCGACGCCGGCGGCGAGGAAGGTTGGCGCACCAGCCCCGGCGGGCTGGTGACCGCCATGGCTCCGGTCATGGCCGAGCGGAGCGGATCGTGGATCGGTTGGAGCGGGATCGCCGACACCCACCTCGAGCCCTTCGAGGCCAGCGGCATGCGCCTGATCCCCGTCGACCTGAGCTCCGACGAGCTCGTCGAGTACTACGAGGGTTTCGCCAACGCCACCCTCTGGCCCCTCTACCACGACGTGACCGCCGCCCCGGTCTTCGACCGGCGCTGGTGGGACAGCTACGTGGTCGTCAATCAGCGCTTCGCTGACGCGACCGTGGCCGAGGCGGCCCGAGGCGGCCTGGTGTGGATCCACGACTACCAGCTGCAACTGGTGCCCACCATGATCCGCCAGGCCCGCCCGGATCTTCGCATCGGCTTCTTCAACCACATCCCGTTCCCGCCCTACGAGCTGTACGCCCGTCTCCCGTGGCGCCGCCAGATCGTCGAGGGCCTCCTCGGCGCCGACCTGCTCGGCTTCCAACGCGGCGACGACACCGCCAACTTCCTCCGGGCCGTGCGCCGCCTCACCGATGCCACCACCCGGGGCTCGATCGTCGAGCTCGGTGGCCTACCCCGAAACGGGGCGGGCGCCTCCGCCACCCGGCAGCTGAGGGCGGGGTCGTTCCCCATCTCCATCGACAGCCACGGGCTCGCCGAGCTGGCCACCCGACCCGACGTGGTCGCCCGGGCCGAGCAGATCCGCTCCGAGCTCGACCACCCCGACGTGATCCTCCTCGGCGTGGACCGCCTCGATTACACCAAGGGGATCCGCCACCGCCTCCAGGCCTACGCCGAGATGCTCGACGAGGGGACGATCGACCCGGCTGCCGTCGTGGTGGTGCAGGTGGCCAGTCCGAGCCGGGGCCGGGTCGACGAGTACCAGCGGCTGCGCAACGACGTCGAACTGGTGGTCGGGCGCATCAACGGTGAGCACGCCACCGTCGGTCATCCCGCCGTGCACTACCTGCACCAATCCTTCCCCCGCGAGGAGATGGCGGCGCTGTACCTGGTGGCCGACGTCATGCTCGTCACCCCGCTGCGCGACGGCATGAACCTGGTGGCCAAGGAGTACGTGGCCTGCCGCCACGACGAGCGGGGGGCTCTGGTGCTCTCGGAGTTCACCGGCGCCGCCGACGAGCTCCGCCAGGCGTTCATCATCAACCCCTATGACATCAACGGCCTGAAGGAGACCATCCTTCGCGCCGTCAATGTCAGCCCGGGGGAATCGACCCGCCGGATGCGGGCCCTGCGCCGTCGGGTCTTCGAAGACGACGTCTCGCACTGGGCCGACACGTTCCTCGGCGCCATCGACGCCCTCAAGGCACCGGCGTAGGTGCCCGGCAGCGGGCAACCCGGACAAGACGGAAAGCGGTGGCTGGTAAGCCCGTGGGCGGCGGGCAACCGTTGAGCCGTGGCGCCGGGTCGACCGGGGCGCTTCTGGCCGCCAGCCACCCGGGGCCCAGTGTGGTGGTGACGGGGGTCGCCGTCGCCCTGGCCGCCGCCGAGGGTCGCTCCGCCCCCGGGCTGGCCGCGGTCGGAGCCGCGGTGCTGAGCGGGCAGCTGTCCGTCGGGTGGCACAACGACTGGCTCGACGCCGAACGCGATCGCCTCTCCGGGCGGGGCGACAAGCCGGTGGCCCAGGGTGCGGTCCCCCGGCGGCTCGTGGGTCGGGCGGCAGCCGTCGCCGTCGTGGCCGTGATCCCCCTCTCGCTGCTCTCGGGACCCGAGGCGGCCGCCGCCCACCTGGCCGCCGTGGCCCTGGCCTGGGCCTACAACGCCCGCCTGAAGGCGACGGTGCTGTCCTTCGCCCCCTACGCCGTGGCGTTCGCCCTCCTCGTGACCTTCGTCAGCCTGGGCCTGCCCGGCGCACCGGGACCGCCGTGGTGGCAGGTGGTGGCCGCCGCCCTCCTGGGCACGGGCGCCCATCTGGCCAACGCCGCCCCCGATCTCGACGACGACCGGGCGACCGGCGTGCGGGGCCTGCCCCACCGCCTCGGCTACCGGGTCAGCGTCCTCGGGGCGGCGACGCTGCTGGTGATCGCCTCGGCGGTCCTGGCCTTCGGCGCCGGCCGCCCCCGTCCCGTGTCCGCCGGAGGCCTGGCTCTGGCCGTCCTCGTCGTCGGTGCCGGCCTGGTCGCCGGGCGCCGGGGTCGGCCCCGCCTGCTGTTCGCTGCGGCCATGCTTGTCGCCCTCATCGACGTCGCGCTGCTGGTGGCCGAGAGCGCCTCGGGCTGAGCAGGCGGCCGAAACCTCGACGCCCGTTGACCGTGGGAACGTGTGTTCGCCTAGCCTGGTGGGCGTGGTCATCGGACAAACCAGTCTCTTCGCCGCCGGACCGACGCAGCCGCGACCGGAAGCCACCTTCGAGCGCACCGACCTCGGGAGTGGGGCTTGGGTCGAGGTCGCTCGCGACTGGTTGCGGGGGAGCGACGACCTGCTCGACCGGCTCGCTCGCCAGGTGGCCTGGCACCAGCGCCGCCGCCGGATGTACGACCGGATGGTCGACGAGCCTCGCCTCACCCACTGGTACCACGCCGGCGCCGAGGTTCCCGATCCCGCTCTGGTGGCGTTCCGCACGACCATGGCCCGCCGCTACCGTGTCCGCTTCGCCGCCGTGGGTCTCAACTACTACCGGGACGGGCGCGACAGCGTGGCCTTCCACGCCGACCGGGAGCTGCGCCACCTCGACGACGCGCTGGTGGCGATCTTGACCGTGGGTGCGCCTCGCCCGTTCCTCCTCCGTCCCTACGGGGGAGGCCGCTCCATCGATCTGCGACCGGGCCCCGGTGACGTGGTGGTCATGGGCGGAGCCTGCCAGGCCCGCTGGGAGCACGCCGTCCCCAAGGTGGCCTCTGGAGTCGGCCCCCGGATCAGCGCCTCGATTCGCTGGGTCCGGCGGCCGAGCGGAGCGGGGGGCGCCATCGGGTCCAACCCGGACCGCCAGCCCGCCCCCCGCTGAGCGGCCCCCCAGCGACCCAGAGGCGGAAGACCCAGCGGATTGCGTCGACCCTCAGGGGCCCGCCGGCGACGTCGCGGGCGGAGCGGTCGTGGGGGCTGTGGTCGTGGAGGGTGTGGTCCCGGGGGGTGTGGTCGTCGTCGATGAACCCGGCGGGCTGCCAGCCAGGGTCGCGGCCTGGTTGACCGCGTTCTGGGCGTTGGTCACGGCCTGCTGGAAGGCGGCCAAGTTGCCGCTCTTGAGGGCGTTCATGGCCGCTGCGAACTGGCTCTGGGCCGTGGTCAGCAGGCCCTGGACCGTCTGACCCGCTCCCACTCCCGCAGCCGGCGGACCGGTCGGTGTGGCGGTGGTCGGCGGGGATCCGGGCGCGGTCGTCGGCGTCGTCCCACCATTCGGGCCCGACCCGCCGCCACCGGCTCCCTGGCCCTGAGCGGACTTGGTCGCCGCCGTGGTGCCGCAATACGTGCTGAACGGCTGCGACGCGTCG
>JALYVP010000115.1 GCA_030853185.1 Actinomycetota bacterium
CCCGCGTAGCGATGGCCGCGCCCGCTCTCGCTCAGAGGAGTGATCGTCGAGAGCATGGACAGACCGCAGGGCGACCAGGTGGAGCGGGCGGCCGCGGCGATGGCGACGACGATGCCTACGATCGTGATGAGACCCATCCGGCGACCCCCAAAGCGCGGTGACGCAGCCGACCCATTATGGCGCGCTCTGGCACGGCACGCCATTGCGAAGGCATGTGCTGGAGCGGCCCGGCGGGGCGGGCGTAGACTGCTGGGCGTGGCATGGACCGGACCGCTGGCCGTTGCCGCGATCCTCGCCGTGGTCGCGGGGGTAGCCAAGGTCGTGCGGCCCGGCCCGGTCGTCGTGGCCCTGCGAGGCATCGGCGTGAGCTTCGCCTCGCCGACGATGGTGAGGCTCAGCTCTCTGCTCGAAGCGATCCTGGGCGGCGTGACCTTGGGCTCGGGGTGGGGGCCGGCAATCCTCGGACTTGGTGCCACCTACCTGGCGTTCGCCACCTTCGTAACGGTGGCGCAGTCGCATCCGGGCATCTCGTCGTGCGGGTGCTTCGGCGAGACGGACGCTCCGCCGTCTTGGCGCCACGTGATCGTCGACTTCGGGCTTGCGACCGGGTGTGTCGGCGCCTTCGTGGCCAGCGCGCCCGGCATCGGTCCGGTCCTGAGCGCCCAGCCCCTGGCTGGCATCCCGTTCACGGTCGTGGTCCTGATGACCTCGTGGCTGGCCTCGGTGGTGTTGCGCGGGCCGCAGGTTGGCGCCCTCGAGCCGTCGGGGCCGGCCCGATGACCGCGCTGGTCGTCATCTGCGCCGTGGCCGTGGTCCTGGCCACCGCGGTCGTGGTGGACGGCCTCCGGATGCACGGGAGGGTGCTGCGGCGGCTTCACCAGCTCGATCCCGAGGGGGGGACGGAGTGGGAGGCCGGCAGGCCCTAGCTGACCTGGCCGGTGCTGGCGTTGTAGGTCAAGGTCCCGTGCTGGAACGATGCTGTCTGGTTGCCGTTCTGGGTGGTGATGCTCGTCGTCGGCAAACCGAGGGCGCCCGCCGGCCCGCCCTGACCGCCGTAAGTGGCGAAGATCGGTCCGTAGATGGCGCAGGCGGATCCCGCCGTGCTGTCGTAGATGACGCCACGCTGGAACTGCTCGAAGGTGTAGGCCACACCCCTGGCGGTGGCCGAGCCCGGATCGGAGGTCGGGTAGCCGAGGGGGCTGGTCTCCCACCCGAGCGACTGCCAGCGCGTCCGGATCACGCCGTAGGTGGACCAAGCGCCGGTCTGGGAGGTCCAGTAGATGGAGCCGTAGTCTGTCACCCGGCCGTTGACCACTTTGGCGAAGTGGTTGAAGCGTCCCTGCCCGTCGGGGGTCCCGATCTCGTCGGTGACGGGGTAGCCGAGGGGGCTGTTCTCCCAGCCGAGCGCCTGCCAGTGATCCCGGATGGCGCCGTGCACCGACCACGCTCCCGCCTGCGGTGTCCAGTAGATGGAGCCGTGGTCGGTCACCTGGCCGTTGACCACTTTGGCGAAGTGGTTGAAGCGTCCTTGCCCGTCGGGGGTGCCGGTCTCGTCGGTGATGGGGTAGCCGAGGGGGCTGTTCTCCCAGCCGAGCGCCTGCCAGTGATCCCGGATGGCGCCGTGCACCGACCACGCTCCCGTCTGGAGGGTCCAGTAGATGGAGGCACCCTTGGCGAAGTGATTGAAGCGTCCCTGCCCGTCGGGGGTGCCGGTCTCGTCGGTGATGGGGTAGCCGAGGGGGCCGGTCTCCCAGCCAAGAGCCTCCCAGCGGGCTCGGATGACCCCGTGGACGGACCACGCGCCGGTCTGGGGGGTCCAGTAAATGGACCCAGCGTCGATGGTCTGGCCGTTGACCGCCTTCGTGAAGTGGTTGAAGCGCCCGACTCCATCGGGAGTGCCGCGTTCGTCGGTGACGGGGTAACCGAGCAGTCCGGGTGAGCCACCCAGCTGCTGGTACTTGCCGTAGATGGCCCCGTGCACGACGGTCAGCCCTTGGGGGTTGACGTCGAAGATGGCCCCGTAGGCGAACGGCACCCAGGTGCCGCCCCCGGCCGGCGCCGGACCCTCGCCCGCCTCCTGCGCTCCGAGATAGCTGCCGGGGCCACCGAGGTCGTAGTAGCGCAGGATGACGGGAGAGGGACAGTTCCCCGGCAGGCACGGAGCAGTGTGGCTGCCCGTGTTGTCATCGGTCGCAGACAACGAGGAGCACGACGGGTCGTACTCCCACGGCGGCGTGCAGGTGACGAGGCGACACACGACCGGCCCGTAGCAGGCGATCTCCTGGTGGCACTGGCCGTACCGGAACTGGTTGCACGCGATCAGCCGGTTGTCGCAGGTGGCCGCGCTGGTCTCGCAACCGCACCTCCAGCCGCTGCCGCACTGCGCGTTGCAGTCCACGTAGTAACGGGGACCACCGCAGCAGAAGCCGGACCCATCCGCTTTCCACCAACCTCCCGCGAACGATCCCGGCGGGCACAGGTTGGCGCCGTTGTTGACCGTGCAACAGAACGCGCTGTAGCCGGCCGCGCACGAGGCGTCGGTGCCGCAGACGGCCGCATACGCGCTGGCGGGATGGATGGCGAAGTCCCAGGGGCTGACCGCCAACGCCGAACCCACCACAACACTGCGGGTCAAGAAGCGCCGGCGGCTCCAGCGGGTCGCACTGAGGGTCTCAGCCGCTCTGCGCACGGCCCGCTCGGGGAGCGTCGAAATCCCGTTGGGGGTGTCCACATCGCCTCCTGTTACGCCGGGTCGATCCGAAGACCGGCGAGGACCTCGTTGACGGCGGGCAGGTTTGCCACCGCCTGAGTGAGAGAGCCCAACACCACATAGAGAGAGAAGGCGCGTCCCGACTCGGTGAAGAACGCCTGGTATCCGCCCTGACCGGGGAGGATCCGCTGCAGGGCCTGAGAGTTGAACGCCCCGGGATGGAGTACTCGCGGCATTCGTGACGGTGCGAACAACGCCGTGCCGAGGCTGTCAGCCGAGTATTCGAAGAGGACGATCAGCGTGTCCGGGCCGGACATAAGCTCCACGGCGCCGGTTCCGAACGCTCCCCGCCGAGGTGGCAGAGGGAAGTTGGCAAGATGCAGGAACGGCATCGTTGTCTCCCCCGTTGCCGCCACCCCCGGCGCGGGTGCCGCGGGCCGGGCGGTTATCTGGGCCCGGCCCGCCTGTGTCGCCTGGACCGCTCTGTTGATCGCCGTGGCGGGTGCCACCGGCGCCAACGTGGTGATCCGGCCTTCCCATGCCGGGGGCAATGCCGCGGTGATGCCGTAGCCCGAGATGGTTCCCGCCGTCGTCACGATCCCTGCCGGTCGCCCGCCGGTTCGGATCCGGGCCGGGCCGGGTAGAGCGACGGGTCTCCAGGCATGATTCCGGCCCGGAGAAGCTCCCGATCGACCGCCGCCTCGCGAGCGGCGTCGCTGGCCGGCTTGCGGTGACGGCTCGCCCCCGGCGCAGCGTCCCCTTCGGCCAAGGCCATCAGGCTGAACACCTCATCCCAGCCGAGGGCCGTGCCCTCCCCGCGGACCAGGCCCGAGCGACCGTCGACGAAGACAAAGTACGGCGAGCCGGGAACTGCATAATCCTCCCAGCCGCGGCTGGACATGACCGTGTGGACCAGTTCGGGCGACGCGAGTGACGCTAGGGCTGTGCGGCTCTCATGGTCCGGGCCCTGCGTGACCACCACCAAGCGGGACCGTCTCCCGTCGGTCGAATCGGCGGCGTGAGCCATCCGGGCCCAGAAGCCGGCACAGGTCGAGCATCCGCTGGACAGGAAAGCCAGCAGCGTGTTGTGCTCGACTCCGGTCACGGCCAGGGTGATGGTCTCGCCATCGAGGGTCTCGCCGGCGATGTCCGCGCCGGACCGCTCGGCGCCGCTCGGCGCCGGCAGGAGCGCCGTTTTCGGGGTCGCCACCGAGACTCCGCCTTCGACCGGGGCTCCGCCATCGAGGCGCTGTACCCGGCGGAGCAATCCGGCGTAGCTGTGGAGAAGGCCGACAGCGAAGAACCCGACCACGACCAGCACCACTGCCTCGGCGACCACTACCCCCGTCATCGGCGGTCCAACTTTCTCACCCGGCTACGCGGCCCCCGTGGGTGCCCGGACAAGACCAACCTAGTGAAGCCTGGCCGGGACGACAAGGTTCCCGGCCCGTCCGAGGCGGGAACCCGTAGGTTCCCGCCTCGGAGTCGATCATCACAGCCCCGTGCCTGGTCGCGGATCTCTGCGCCCGATCGTGGGCATCGGGCGCCGGGGTATAGCTCGGCGCGCTGCAGCAGGTCCGTCGTCGCCCTCAACACTGGCCGTCCGCCCAGCGCGGGCGAACTCGCGAACAAGAAGCCGTAGAACAAGAATCCAAGCACGACCCACACGAAATTCACAGCAAGGGCGCCGGTACCGCTGCCCGCCAATATCGGCGAACCGGTGGCCTGGGCAGCGATGAGCGCGGTGACGACCAGCACCGCCGCCTGGGCGAAAACCAGGATCCCCGAGCCGAGCACCTTGCCGGCCATCAGCTCCACCGGGCGCATGGTCGACAACAACAGCTCCACCACCCGCCCCGACTTCTCCTGGACGATGCTGGCAAGCAGCCCAAAGATGAAATGTGGGGCCCCCTCGGTTCGGCCGCAATGCTTGCGGCGGTCAATGTGACGGCACTCGAGGAGGTCCCTGATGACAATCGTAGGAGCGTTCGACATTCACCGTGGCCAGCTGACGTTCGAGTATGTGGACACCAGTACCGGAGAGCTGTTCCGGGGCAGGATCGCCCCGGCTGACCGGGCCCATCTGCGGGTGTAGCTGGCCCGGTTCGCCGGTGTGAAGGATGTGCATTTCGCCATGGAGGGTTGCACGGGTTGGCGTTATGTGGCCGAGGAGGTTGCCCGGGTGGGAGGTCAGGCCCATGTGGCCGAGCCGGCCGACACCGCGGCGTTGCGGGGCAAGAAGCGTCGTGCCAAGACGGACCGCTCCGACACTGCCCATCTGCGCCAGTTGCTGGAGTCGGGTCGGCTTCCCGAGAGCTGGATCCCTCCCGGAGTGATCCTCGAGGCCCGGGCCAAGGTTCGCTTGTACCTGGATCTGTCCGAGGAGCGGACCCGTTGGACCCGGCGGGTCCGTGCCGGCCTGTTCCATGCCGGGGTGCCGGTGATCGCCGGCTGGCTGTGCACACCGGCGGGCCGTGACGCCCTGGGACGGGCCGAGTTGAGCCCGGCGGTCGCCCAGGCGGTGACGGTGGGCATGGAGGCGATCGACGGGCGGAGGGCCCAGCTGGGCGTGTTGCGAGGCGAGCTGGTCGGTATCGCCCGGTGTCAGCCGGCGTGCGCGGCGTTGCATCGGGGCCTGTTGGGGGTTGGTCCGCTCACGTCGGTGTTCATCTGGGCGGAGATGGGCGACGCCCGGCGGTTCTCTACCTCTGGTGACGCGGTGCGCCACACCGGGTTGGACATCACCGCGTACTCGTCGGACTCTCATCGTGCTGCGGGGCACCTGGCCCGCCAGGGGCCGCCGGCGTTGCGGTGGGCGTTGTATGAGGCGGCTAAGTCGGCGGCACGGCCGGCCAGCCCCGATCACGCCTACTACGCCTCGGTCCGAGCCCGACTCGGGGCGCGGCGGGCCACTCTGTCGGTGGCACGCAAACTGGCCCGACGGTCCCATCACATCCTGCACGCCTGCGGCGACGACGTCCTGGCCGGCTGGGAGCCGACCGGCTCAGCATCGGGCCGGGTAGCGGCATGAACGGCACCGACGTGTCGGCCCCCGGCGTCCTCGCCGCTCGTCCGTCCGCCACCGCTGTTTCGTCACGTCACGAAACCGACGACCGAACCTGCGCCGGGCCTGGTTGCGCCAACCGTGTGCCTCTCGCGGCGACAGGACGGCCCGCCCGTTTCTGCGGGTCGGCGTGCCGTGCCCGCTCGTATCGCCAACGTCACCGCGGCACCGCCTCGACTTCGGCTCGCCAACATCGAGAGGCCGGCCCGCCGAGCGGGCGTGGATGGTCCGTATCCGCAGAGGCGACCACTCAGTGATCGCGGCCGGCGGGCTGCCGAGCGTCTCGCCGCCCAGATCACCGATCTGATCGGCGCCTGAGATCACTCCCATGGTTCCACGCGTCGCAGAAGCCGTGTCCGAAACTAACGTCCCAATGACGCCGGGCTGAGAGCGCCATAAGCAATGACCCTGCCTCGCCGACGGAGGCGTCATCCCTCCCGTGCCCGAGTCTGCGCTGGCGACCACTGACCGAGCCCTCAAGCGGCTGCGCTGTGAAAGGGGCCCTCCCGCAAGCGGGCCCCTCCCTCTCACACCGGTCCACTTGACCGCTTTACCGCCGAGCGCAACCAGAAGAAGCCCGCCTCGCGGCGCACGCCCGAACTGCACCATCAACCCCTTGACCGGGGGACCGCCCCACAGATAAGCCGTAGCGGATAACGATGATGAACACCAAGATGGCGGACGCCAATGCCGGGCCACGCTTGCTGTTGCTCACGGCCGCAGGGCGTAGGTGGGCGACTGGCAGCGGTTGAGGGTTGGCCAGGGCAACCGCCTGGCTTCTCGATAGGTCGCTGCGGTCGGCGGCGACCACCACACTGACCTGCTGCGAGATGACAGCGGCCAGCCGGGCGGCCCACCCCGACCCGGACCTGGCCCGTCCGGAGCCCCAGAGAGAACTGTCCCAGCCGTCCCGGTCAGCCCGATAGGCGCCACTGCCGACCCTCCCGCGTCAGCATCTCCGTGGCCTCCCGCGGGCCCCAGCTGGCCGCGTGGTAGAGAGGGATTGGATCAAGGCTCTGCGCCCAGAACTCCAGGAGCGGATCCACGATCCGCCACGCCCGACCGACCTCGTCGGCCCGGACGAACAGTGTCGGATCGCCAACCAGTGCGTCGAGCAGCACTCGCTCGTAGGCCTCGGCGCCCGGGCCCTCCGACTCGGTGGAGTAGCGGAAGTCCATGGAGGCCTGGCGGATGCGAAAGTCGTGGCCCGGCACCTTGGCCCCGAACTGGAGGCTCAGCCCCTCGTCCGGCTGCACCCGCACGATCAACGCGTCGGGCTGGAGCGCACCCTCCCCCGACGGGAACAGCGGAAGCTGTGGGGGATGCTTGAACTCCATAGCCACCTCGGTGACCCGGGCCGGGAGCCGCTTGCCCGTGCGGACGTAGATCGGCACGCCTGCCCATCGCCAGTTGTTGATGGCCAGCCGCAGGGCCACGAACGTCTCCGTCGAGCTCAGCGGGTCCACCCCGGTCTCCTCGCGGTAGCCAGGCATCGGATCCGCCCGTGTCCCGCCCCGTGCGTACTGGCCCCGCACGGCGCAGAGACTCAGGTCCCCGCATTCGTCCATCGGCTGGATGGCCCGGAGCAGCTTCAGCTTCTCGTCCCGGATGGCCTCAGGATGGAACGATGCGGGCGCCTCCATCATCAGCAGGGAGAGCACCTGCAGCACGTGGTTCTGGACGATGTCCCGCACCGCCCCCGCGCCCTCGTAGAAGCCACCCCGGTCACCCACGCCAACGGTCTCTGCCACGGTGATCTGCACATTGTCCACCCAGGTGCGGTTCCACATCGGTTCGAAGATAGCGTTGGCAAAGCGCAGCGCCAGGAGGTTCTGGACGGTCTCCTTGGCGAGGTAGTGATCGATGCGGAAGATCTGCTGCTCTGAGAAGGCCGTGGAGATCTCGGTGTACAGAGTCCTTGCACTCTCCTGGTCCCAACCGAAGGGCTTTTCGATGACGAGGCGGGCGAAGCCGTCACCGGAGCCTGCGCTGAGCCCCGACGTCCCGAGCTGGCGGGGCACCGTCCCAAACAGCTTGGGGGGCGTGGCCAGGTAGTAGAGCCGGTTGCCGGCGGTACCGAAAGCGTCATCGCTCTGCTGGAGCACCTCGGCGATCCTCGAATAGGTCGCCGGATCCTCGTAGTTGCCGGCAACGTACTGGGAGCGGGCCATGAGCTCATCCCAACGGTCATCGCTGGGCGCGCCCTCACCGCTGGAGGTCGCACACAGGCGGCGAAATTCCCCATCGGAGAGTGCAGTACGTCCAACTCCCACCAAGACGAACTTCGCCGGCAACCGACCTTGGGAAGCCAGCCGCTGCAGCGCGGGCAGGAGCTTGCGACGGGTAAGGTCACCCGACGCCCCGAAGATCACCAGAACGCACGGGGGAGAGGTGCGGGCGGACTCCATAGTGTCCAGGCACTGTACCGGGCGCTTTCCAGAATCTGTTCTGCATAGGTGTAGTAGCGCCACGCGGCACTGTGCCCTGGCGGCCGAGAACTCGGTGAGGCTTGCAGCTGTGCCCGTACGTCGCAAACGCCGAGGGGCTCCTGGGGTCAGAGGGGTCGATCAGGCCGCTGTGAGATCCTTGTCATCGAGCATTCAACTTCTCGAAACGCCGGTGCATCTCCTCTGTGACCTAATGGTCTGTCGCGAGTTTGACTTGTGACAAGCTTTCTCGTCCTCGGCGAACTGTGGTGATGATCTCTTGGGCGGTCTTGTGCCACACGAAGGGCTTGGGGTCGTCGTGCCAGTGGGCGGACCAGTCGCTGATGGCATCGATGAGTTCGATCACGGTGGAGAACACCCCTCGGCGCAGCCGACGGTCGGTGAGCTCTTTGAACCAGCGCTCGACCAGGTTCACTCACGACGAACTGGTGGGCGTGAAGTGCAGGTGCCATCGGGCTCGGCGGGGATGCGCCAACCACTCGGCCACCTCGGGGGCCTTGTGCGCAGACAGGTTGTCCAACACAACGTGGATGTCCTGGCTGCGTGGCACGGTCTTGTCGATCCGCTTGAAGAAGGCCACGACATCCTTCGCAGTGTGACTTCCTCGGCATTGCGTGAGGACCTCGCCAGTCCCGACATTCAACGTTGCGAACAGGTCGGTGGTGCTGGTGCCGTGGCGCTTGTAGTCATGGGTCATCGTCGCGGCCCGGCCCCGGACCATCGGCAGTGACGGCTGAGTCCGATCAAGGGCCTGGCAGCTGGGGAGGGTTGAGATACAACCCCACAACATCGACCAGCTTCTCCTCGAACGCCGGGTCGGTGGAGATCTTGAACCCCTCGACCTTCCACGGTTTCAGCTTGTGGTCCCGCCAGATCTTCGCCACCGAGTCCTTCCCGATCCCGATCCGCTCAGCCATCGACCGCGTCGACCAATGCGTGGAGCCGTCAACCGGCTTCTCGTGCAGCGTGACTCGCACGACCTCGGCGACCGGCAAAGCCGACTTCGGGCCACGCCCAGGGGCGACCACCCCAACCCCTTGAACACCGCGCTCGACGAAAGCGGACCGCCACGCCCGGACCGTGTTCGCCGAGACCCCCACCCGGCGGCCGATCTCCTCGTTACCCACCCCGTCAGCCGCGAACAACAACCCCTCGGCTTGGCGGACCGCCCGATACGGCAACGACAACGACAACGACGCAGCGATACCCCGCAACGACTCCCGGTCCTCGTCGGTCATCAGCAACGCAGGAGCAGCACGACGCATGACTAACATGATGCCAATACTAGCCCGAAGTCAAACTATAGACAGACCACTAATCGGTCATGGCACTCTTCGCAGAGCACGCCGGGAGTTCGGAGTCCCCAACTGTTATGGAATGGCTTGTCAATGGGGTGGTAATCGCTGCTCAGGGATGGGTTCGGGCCGCGCGAGGCAGGGGTGACGTTGCCCCGCACTCGCCCGGCTCCAGGTTTTCGGCAACCGTACGACGGCTTCGCGAAGGGCTGTCAAGGCCGGCCGTAGGGCCGCCACTAGAGAATGGTAGGCCTTTACAGCCCGGTCAGCTAGGCGCCGCATGATGGATGAGGAACCCCCCGGGGGTCCCTGTTAGCCTTGGCTGCCTGCAGGCCCGCTGTCGTCACGGAGGGGACCGTCCGTGTGGTGTCCCACGACGCGTCGGGGCAGTGTGGGTCCGGCTGCGCATACTTCGACGACATCGACGCCGGGCCCGGTCCCGGCGCCCAAGCCAATGCTCGCAGCCGAGCGAAAGCGTTCGCGTCGAAGTGGCGTCGACCCTACCCCGCGGCGGTCGACTGTCTAGGAGCGCGCTGAAGTAGTCGGCATCTGGATTCGCGATTTGTGGGCTGGTCGGCGAGACTTGGCCATGGCGCTCGGTCGGTCGAAGGTCCAGCCCCGTTTCGAGGATCCGGGGGTCTTGTTGG
>JALYVP010000116.1 GCA_030853185.1 Actinomycetota bacterium
GACGGCGGCGACCCCGGGCCCCTCGCTGGCGTACCCATCGCCCTGAAGGACAACCTGTGCACCCGGGGGGTGCCCACCACCTGCTCGTCACTGATGCTCGAGGGCTGGCTCCCCCCCTACGACGCCACCGTGATCGGCCGGCTGCGGGCGGCCGGCGCCGTGGCGGTGGGCAAGACGAACATGGACGAGTTCGCTATGGGCAGCTCGACGGAGAACTCGGCGTTCGGGCCCACCCGCAACCCCCACGACCATTCCCGGGTCCCGGGCGGGTCGTCGGGGGGCAGCGCCGCCGCCGTGGCCGCCGGGTTCGCCGCCCTGGGCTTCGGATCCGACACCGGTGGCTCCATCCGCCAGCCGGCCGCCCTGTGCGGGGTGGTGGGGGTAAAGCCCACCTACGGGATGGTGTCGCGCTACGGGCTGGTGGCGTTCGCCAGCTCCCTCGACCAGATCGGCCCGTTCGCGGCCACGGTCGCTGACGCCGCCGCTGCCCTCGACGTGATCGTCGGCCACGACCCATGCGACTCGACCTCGCTGTCCGGCGACCCGCCACAAGCCTCGGCCCGCCTGGGCGCCGGCGTGGAGGGCCTGCGGGTCGGCGTGGTCAGCGAGCTCATCAACGCCGAGGGCATCGGCACCGATGTGGTGGCGGCCACCCGCGACGCCGCCGACGCCCTGGCCCTAGCTGGCGCCAAGGTGGACGAGGTCCAGGTGCCGGCGGCCATCTACGGGCTGACCGCCTACTACCTGATCGCGCCGGCCGAGGCGTCGTCGAACCTGTCCCGCTACGACGGTGTTCGCTACGGCCGCAGGGACGAAGGCTCCGACATCACCGAGATGTACCTGCGGACCCGATCCGCGGGGTTCGGCGCCGAGGTCAAGCGCCGAATCATGCTCGGCACCTACGCCCTGTCCGCCGGCTACTACGACGCCTACTACCACAAGGCCCAGCAGGTCCGGACCCTGATCATCAACGACCTCACCACCGCCTACCGGGACTTCGACGTGCTGCTGGGCCCGACGGCGCCGGGGACCGCGTTCCCCCTCGGGGCCAAGACCGCCGACCCGCTCATGATGTACCTCAACGACGTGTGCACCATCCCGTCGAACCTGGCCGGTCACCCGGCGATGAGCGTCCCGTTCGGCACCGGCGCCGACGGCCTGCCGCTCGGGGTGCAGGTGCTGGCCCCAGCGCTGGGCGAAACCGTGATGTTCCAGGTGGCCGCTGTCCTCGAAGCGGCCGCCGCTGCCCTGGGAGGAGTTGGGGAATGACCTCGACCGCGGCCACCACGACCTGGGAGACGGTCATCGGCCTCGAGGTCCACACCGAGCTTCGGACCGAGACGAAGATGTTCTGCGGGTGCCGCAACAACTTCGGCGACGAGGCGAACACCTCCATCTGCCCGGTGTGCCTGGGTCTGCCCGGCTCACTGCCGGTGATCAACCGCCAGGCGGTGGAGCTGGCCATGCGGATCGGCGCGGCCTTGCACTGCACCATCGGGCCGTCGCTGTTCCACCGGAAGAACTACTTCTATCCGGACATGCCCAAGGACTACCAGATCAGCCAGTACGACCAGCCCATCAACTCCGAGGGGTGGTTGGAGCTGCCCGGCGGGCAGCGCATCCGCGTCGAGCGGGCCCACATGGAAGAGGACACCGGCAAGTCCACCCATGTCGGGGGGGGCGGGCGCATCAGCGGTGCCATCCACTCCCTGGTCGACTACAACCGGGCCGGCGTGCCGCTGGTGGAGATCGTCAGCCACCCCGACCTGCGGGGGGCGGAGGACGCCCGGGCCTACGTCGAGGAGCTGCGATCCATCCTGATGGCCACCGGGGCCTCCGACGGGAAGATGGAGGAGGGCTCACTGCGAGTCGACGCCAACGTGTCGATCCGCCCGGCCGGCACCGAGGCGTTCGGCACCCGATGCGAGATCAAGAACATGAACTCCCTGCGTTCGCTCGGACGGGCCATCGACTTCGAGGTGGCCCGCCAGATCCAGCTCGTCGAGGGAGGCGGCCGGGTGGTGCAGGAGACCCGGCACTGGAGTGAGGACGAGGGCCGGACCAGCTCCATGCGCTCCAAGGAGGAGGCGTTCGACTACCGGTACTTCCCCGAACCGGACCTGGTGCCGGTCAACCCGCCCGCTTCGTGGGTCGCCTCCGTGGTGGCCGCCCTGCCGTCGCTTCCTGCTGAACGGCGGGCCCGGGTGGCGTCCGCTTCAGGCATGACCGCCGACGTCGACGCGGTCGTCACCGTCGTCGCCTTGGACCTCGACCCGCTGGTCTCCGCCGTGGTCGACGGCGGCGGGGACGCCTCGCTCGCCGTCAAGCGCCTGGCCAACGAGGTGGCCTCCGACATGGGCGCCGTGGCCGGCCTGGACCCATCATCCTTTGTCCGCCTGGTGGCCATGGAGTCGGGGGGCGAGGTGACCACCGCCCAGGCCCGCACCGTGCTCAAGGAGCTGCTGGCGTCCGGGGGCGATCCGGCCGCCATCGCCAAGGCGCAGGGCTTCGAAGCCATGGCCGCCGGCGATCTGGCCGGGGTGGTCGACGACGTCATCGCCGCCAACCCGGGGGAGTGGGAGCGCTTCGCCGCCGGCGAGGACAAGCTCACCGGCTTCTTCATCGCCAAGATCAAGGCGGCCACCGCCGGCAATGCCGATCTGAAGGCCGCAAGTGGCCTGCTGCGGGCCCGTCGGTCCGGATGAACGTCCCGGGTTGATAGGCTGCATCGCATACCGACCGGCCTCAGGCTGTCGGTCGTCGGCTATCACCGGCGGGGCCAGCGGCGACTCGGGGTAGCACCCGGACCGACCATCGGCCCAACCTTCCCCTCGACTCATCGCATCGGAGCTGTTCACGTTGTCCCAGTCCTTTTCGGACCTCGGCGTACCCGCCGTGCTGTCCACCGTTCTCGCGGCCCGTCACATCGACGAACCGTTCCCCATCCAGGCGGCGACCCTGCCCGACGCTCTCGCCGGTCGAGACGTGTCCGGCCGGGCGCCGACCGGGTCGGGCAAGACCCTGGCGTTCGGCCTCCCTGCCGTGATCGCAGCCAAAGCGGCCCGGGGCGGCGCCAAGCGGTCCCCGGCCGGTAGCCCCTTCGGCCTCATCCTGGTTCCCACCCGGGAGCTGGCCGCCCAGGTCCAGACCGCCCTCGAGCCCCTGGCCGACGTGCTCGGCCTTCGCGTCACCTCCATCTACGGCGGGGTCGGCTACGGCGGCCAGCGGGCCGCCCTGCGCAAAGGCGTCGACATCGTCGTCGCCTGCCCCGGACGGCTCGAGGACCTCGTCTCCCAAGGTGACGTCGACCTGGCCCATGTCGGCCTTGTCGTCGTCGACGAGGCCGACCGCATGGCCGACATGGGCTTTCTCCCCGCCGTCCGCCGGCTACTCGACGCCACCCGGAGGGACCGCCAGACGCTGCTGTTCTCGGCCACCCTCGACGGCGAGGTGGACGTCCTGGTGAAGCGCTACCAGCACCAGCCCCGCCGTCACGAGGTGGTGGCCGACCACGCGGACACCGGCGAGGTCCACCACGTGTTCTGGAAGGCACCATCGGAGCGCCGGGTGGCGCTGACCGCTGAGGTCGTCAGCGCTCACGCCCCGGCCATCATCTTCTGCCGGACCCGCCACGGATCTGACCGCCTGGTCAAACGCCTGGCCCAGGCCGGGGTGAGCGCCGCTCCCATCCACGGGGCCCGCAGCCAGCCCCAGCGGGACCGGGCCCTCGCCGCCTTCAAGGGCGGCGCCGTTCAGGCCCTGGTGGCCACCGACGTCGCCGCCCGAGGCATCCACGTCGACGCCGTCGCGGCCGTGGTGCACTACGACCTGCCCGCCGACTCCAAGGACTACGTGCACCGCTCCGGGCGGACCGGCCGGGCCGGAGCCGACGGCGTGGTGGTCAGCATGGTCGGTCCCGATCAGGCCAAGGACGTGCGGACCCTGCAGCGCCAACTCGGCTACGCCCAGGACCTGATCGCCCCGAACCTCTCGGCCCTGCCCGCCTCCGCCCCGTTCGTGCCCCAGGTGACGCCCGTCGAGCCCCGCCGCCCCCAGTGGGAGCAGCGGTCGGGGCAGCGGTCAGCGGCGCCCAGGTCGGGGCGGCAGCGCTCCTGGGAAAAGCGGCGCCCCGGCGGCGCTGGCGCGACCGGCAACGGTGGCGGGTTCCGCACCAACCGCAGCGGGCATGTCGATCGTCGGCCCGCCTCACGCTGACGACCCGATCAGCAGGACGGCCGGACGATGTCGCCGTCCAGATCAACGCTGGCGTGGATCTGGGCCGGCATCCGACGCAGATCCACACCACAAACCGGTGAGCCCGGCCCTGGCGGCGTCAGTCCCCGGGCAGGGTGGCGGGCGGCAGCGAACCTGGCGTGGGTGCGGCGGTGACCGGCGGGCTGGTCGATTGCGGCCCGGTCGCCGGTGGGTCGAGGCTCAGGTCGACGTTGCCGGCCAGGTCCCGGGCCGTCACGGTGACCTGACGGGCGGAGCCGTTGACCGTGGTCGCGCAGGTGATCGAGGCGCCGATGGCCACGACGGAGAGGTGGTGCCGGCCGCAGTCGGCGGTGATCGACGAGTGCAGCTGGGCACCGAACTGTCGCTCGATGGCGGCTGCCGTTTCGGGCGTGGAGATGAGGGCGTCGCTCGGCTGCCAGTGGACGTCGCCCTGCCCGTCGCTCACCGCGGCGGTGATGGCGAGAGCCTGGCCATCGATCGTGGTCGAACAGCGGAACGTGGTGCCCTGGTGGTTCGCCTGGCCTCCTGGACAACGGACCGCAGGGGCGGGGATGGCAAGCCGGGTGGCCAGCCCGGTGGAGATCTGGTTGTTCAGCTTGACGGCGTCGATGGTCGCCCCGGCGCCGTGACCACCACAGCCGGTCAGGACGCCCAGGGCGATACCTCCGGCCACGACTGCCCCGGCGCCCAACGGGCGCCGGCGGGGCCGGCGCCGTCTGTCCAGGGGGGCGAAGGGCATGGACTGGGAGACTAGGCGGCGGGCCGGGACGCGGTGGCCGCCGGGGCAGCGCCGTTGCGGTACATCACGGCCCTGTGCAACACTGACCGTGTGACCGCTGCGACGATCGTCCTCGTACTCATCACCTGACGCACGCCGAGCCCTGCGCGTGCGTCCTACGACCTCCCACCGGGAGGTCGTTTTCTTTTCCCGAACTCTCCACCACCGAGGATCACCATGAAGCTGACTGGAGCACAAGCGCTCATCAAGAGCCTGGAGATGGAGTCGGTGGAGGTGATCTTCGGGCTGCCCGGCGGTTGCATCCTCCCGGCCTACGACCCCATCCTCGACTCCCCCATCCGCCATGTCCTCGTCCGCCACGAGCAGGGCGCCGGTCACATGGCCGAAGGCTATGCCCACGTCACCGGGCGCCCGGGGGTGGCCATGGTGACCAGCGGGCCGGCGGCCACCAACCTGGTCACCCCGCTCTGTGACGCCTACATGGACTCGATCCCGATGGTGGCCATCACCGGCCAGGTGGGCCGGCCGGTGATCGGAACCGACGGGTTCCAGGAGTGTGACACCGTCGGGATCACCCGCTCGGTGACCAAGCACAACGAGCTGATCATGGACCCCGAGGAGATCCCCCTACTGGTCCGCCAGGCCTTCCACCTGGCCACGACCGGCCGTCCCGGCCCGGTGCTGCTCGACGTGCCCAAGGATGTCCTCACCGCCGAGGTGACCTGGTCGTGGCCGAGCGACGCTGACGTCATCGCCTCCCTCCCCGGCTACCGACCGACGCTCAAGGGTCATCCGCGGATGATCAAGGAGGCGGCGAGGATGATCCTCGGCGCCGAGCGCCCCGTCATCTACGCCGGTGGGGGCATCCTCAAGGCTCGGGCGGCCGAGGCCCTCCGGGATCTGGCCGAGCTCATCGACGTGCCCGTGGTCACCACCCTGATGGCGCGGGGGGCGTTCCCCGACGACCATCCGCTGTGCCTGGGCATGCCGGGCATGCACGGCAACTACACCGCCATCACGGCCATGCAACAGTCGGATCTGTTGATCACCCTGGGGGCCAGGTTTGACGACCGGGTCACCGGCCGGGTTGACTCCTTCGCCCCCGACGCCAAGGTCATCCATGTGGACGTGGACCCGGCCGAGCTGGGCAAGATCCGTCGCCCGGACGTCCCCATCGTCGGCGATTGCCGGCAGGTCATCATCGAGGTGGTCAAGGCCGTCCGGGCCCTGCTCGAGGGGGGCGACGCCTTCGGCGACCGTCAGCCATGGCGCAGCCGCATCTCCGGATGGCAGGAGCGCTACCCGCTCCACTACGACCCGTCGGGTGAGGGCGACGCTCTCAAACCGGAGTTCGTCATGGAGCAACTTCGAGACGCCGCTCCGGAAGGCACCGCCCTGGTGTCGGGGGTCGGCCAGCACCAGATGTGGGCCAGCCAGTACTGGAAGTTCAACGAGCCCTACACCTGGATCAACTCCGGCGGGCTGGGAACGATGGGCTTCTGCGTGCCCGCCGCCATCGGCGCCAAGGTGGGTCGACCCGACCGCACGGTGTGGGCCGTCGACGGCGACGGGTGCTTTCAGATGACGGCCCAGGAGCTGGTCACGGCCTCGAGTGAGCGGATCCCGATCAAGGTCGCCATCTTGAACAACGCCTATCTGGGGATGGTCCGCCAGTGGCAGGAGATGTTCTACGAGGAGCGGTACTCCGAGGTGTACCTGTCACCGGACCTGCCCGACTACGTCAAGTGGGCCGAGGCCATGGGGTGCGCCGCCTTCCGGGTGGACTCAGCCGAGGAGGTTGCACCGACGATCGAGAAGGCCAACGCCATCGACGATCGCCCCGTCGTCATCGACTTCCGCACCGACGCCCGGGAGAAGGTGTTCCCGATGGTGCCCGCCGGGGCATCCAACAGCGACGTCGTCGTCCACCCGTCGCAGGGCGGCGACGACCGTGAGGTGATCCAGTGAGCTCTGCTTCGTCCCACCAGGTCCTGTCCGTGCTCGTGCAGAACCGCTCCGGCGTCCTGGCCCGGGTCTCGGGCATGTTCGCCCGGCGGGGGTTCAACATCATCTCTCTGGCCGTGGCTCCCACCGACGATCCCGACATGAGCCGGATCACCATCGTCATCGATGTGGCCCAGACCTCGGTCGAGCAGATCACCAAGCAGCTGTTCAAGTTGATCAACGTGGTGAAGATCACCGAGCTCGACGCCGACGCCGTCGAAGGGGAACTGCTCCTGGCCACGGTGCGGGCCCGGCCCGAGCAGCGGGGGCAGGTCATCGAGCTGGTCGGCCTGTTCGGGGGTCGGATCATCGATGTCGGGCTCGACGCCCTGACGGTGATGCTGGCCGGTGATCCGGCCAGACTCGACGACTTCGAGGATCTCGTGCGACCCTACGGGATCACCGAACTGCAGCGCACCGGAAGGGTGGCGTTGCCCAAACTCGACCGCCAGGCGGGAGCCCGCCTGCGTGAGGTCACAGGAAAGGCGAGCTGAGGCATGGCAGCAAAGGTGTACTACGAGAGCGATGCGGACCCCGGTCTGATCGCCGATCGCAAGGTGGCCATCGTCGGTTACGGGTCGCAGGGCCACGCCCACGCCCTCAACCTGCGAGATTCGGGGGTGGATGTGCGCGTCGCGCTCCGGTCCGGCTCCGCTTCTGAGGCCAAGGCCAAGGCCGCCGGCCTGGCCGTCACGTCGATCGACCAGGCGGCCACCGAGGCCGACCTGATCATGATCCTGGCCCCCGACACCGAGCAGCAGGCCATCTACCGGGCGTCCATCCAGCCCCACTTGCAGCCCGGCGACGCGCTGTTCTTCGCCCATGGTTTCAACGTCCGCTTCGGGCTCATCGACGCCCCCGACGGTGTCGACGTGGCCATGGTCGCCCCCAAAGGGCCCGGTCACCTGGTCCGGCGCACCTACGAGGGTGGCGGCGGGGTGCCGGCGCTGATCGCCGTCGAGGCCGACGCCTCGGGCACAGCCAAGGAGCTGGCCCTGTCGTATGCCGACGCCATCGGTGCTACGCGTGCCGGCGTTCTCGAGACCACCTTCGCGGAGGAGACGGAGACCGACCTCTTCGGTGAGCAGGTCGTCCTGTGCGGAGGCCTGACCGCCCTCATCCAGGCTGGTTTCGAGACCCTGGTGGAGGCCGGCTACCAGCCGGAGTCGGCATACTTCGAGTGCCTCCACGAGGTGAAGCTGATCGTCGACCTGATGTACGAGAACGGGATCGCGGGCATGCGCTACTCGATCTCCACCACGGCCGAGTACGGGGATCTGACCCGGGGACCCCGGGTCATCACTGATGCCACCAAGGCGGAGATGCGCAAGATCCTCGCCGAGATCCGCTCCGGGCAGTTCGCCGAGGAGTGGATCAAGGAGAACAAGGACGGCCTCACGAGGTACCACGAGCTGCAGGAGGCGGGCAAGGCCCACCCGGTGGAGAAGGTCGGTGCCGAGCTGCGGGCCATGATGCCCTTCATCTCGGCCGGCGCCAGCCGCCCCCAAGACGTCTCCGGTGGCTGAGCCGGCCCCCGCGGCCGGTCCCGCCCGGCGAACCTTCGCCGACTTCCCGGTCGGTACGGAGGTTGACCTGGGCAGTTTCACCCTGAGCGCCGAGGACATCGTCTCGTTCGGGTCCCGCTACGACCCTCAGCCGTTCCACACCGATCCCGAGGAGGCGGCGTCCGGCCCCTTCGGGGGCCTGATCGCCAGCGGCTGGCAGACGGCCGCGTCGGTGATGCGGCTCTACGTGGACGCCATGCTGGCCGGGACGGACTCGCGCGGCTCGCCCGGCGTCGAGGATCTCCGCTGGCGCAAACCGGTTCGCCCCGGCGATGTGATCTCCGCCGTGGTCAAGGTCGTCGATGCCCGCCTGTCGACCACGACCAGGGGTCGAGGCACCCTCCTGCTCGAGTGGGAGGCCCGCAACGGCGACGGTGACCTGGTGCTCAGCATGACCGGACGAGGACTGTTCGGCACGCCGCCCGCCGGCGAGGACGGGATCAGCCCTTCGGCGTGACCGCCACCGGCCTCGTCGGTCACCGCCTCCACGTTGGGGTGCACGCGATCAGTGCCGGCGGCCGTGGGCCAGGGGTCGGCGCCGGGCCCGGACCCGCCGGACGGTGACCACGGCGACGATGCCGAGGGCCACGGCCGAGACAGCGGCGGGCCACAGCGAACCCAGGCTGTTTCCGCTCGCAGGGCTGAGGCCGGCGAGAAGGCCGCCCTTGGCGCTGGCCGCGGCTACGTGGTGGGCCACCGCCGATGCCGGCCCCGGAACGGCAACCGGTACCACCGTGGTCGTCGGGCTCGGCGGTGCTGCGAGCTCGGGGAGGCGGACGCTCGGAAGCGCGTCCGCTCTGGGTTCGGCTGCCGGCGGCGTGGCGAAGCCCTGGTCGAGCAGCATCTTCGCCGTCTGATCGGGGTTGGCGCCGTGCAGGACCACGGCCAGCATGGTGCGCCCGTTGCGGGTGGCTGCGGCGGTGAGGCAGACCCCGGCCTTGTCGGTGAAGCCGGTCTTGATCCCGACGGCACCGGGATAGCTGCCGAGGAACGCCCGGTTGTGGCTGGCCAGGTTGTAGACGGTGCCGTTCGGCCCCGTGTAGCGGACGGCGGGCGCGGCGACGATCTGGGCCAGACGGGGCACCGACAGCAGGTCACGCCCGGCGATGGCCAAGTCACGGGCACTGACCAGGTTGCCCCCGTCGATGCCGTGGGAGTCGTCCAGGCCGGAGGGGTCATGGAAGACGGGCCCGTCGTCCATGCCGATCTGGGCGGCCGCGTCCTGGAGGACGGGATCGAAGTTCTCGGCCGTACCGCCGATCTTCTCGGCCAGAGCGTAGGCGGCGTCGTTGGCCGAGATGATCAGCAGCGCCTGGATCACCTCGTCGACGGGCCAGACCTCACCGGCCTTCATCCCGATCTTGTCTGGTTCGACGTTCTCGGCCCGGGCGCTGACCGGGATCGGCGTCGTCGGCGGCAGGTAGTCGGTGGCCACCAGGGCCGTGAGCATCTTGGTCAGGCTGGCCGGGGAGAGGGGTTGGCGGTCGTTGCTGGCGTTGAGGATGCGACCGGTGGCCGTGTCGACGAGCACATAGGCCTGGGCGGCGGGCATGACGGGGCCGGGAGCCGGGGCCGGCACCGGCGGCACCGGCGGCACCGGCGGCACCC
>JALYVP010000407.1 GCA_030853185.1 Actinomycetota bacterium
TCGATCCGCAGGCACTTTCTGGCCTACCTGGAGCCAGGCCAGATCGAGACGATCGACCAGTGCTTTGCCCGCATAGAAGCCCACGCGCGGATCAGCCTCAACCGAAAAGGTACGTTGCGACCCGCATCCCCGGCCTGACCCGATGGTGCATCTGGAAGGTCAGATGATTCCAACGGCCGGCGGAGGTCATACAACCATGAGCTCAGTCACCTGCCATGTCTCGATGTCGCTTGATGGCTTTGTGGCCGGACCCAACCAGAGCTTCCAGAACCCGATCGGCGAAGGGGGATGCGCCTGCACGAGTGGGCCTTCGCCACCGGCCGTGGACGGCCCGCCGCCGACGCGGCCGTCGTCGACGAGGTCGACCGAGGTGTGGGCGCTTTCATCCTGGGCCGCAAGATGTTCGACGGCGGGGACGGGCCCTGGGACGGGGCGTGGACCGGCTGGTGGGGCGAGAATGCGTCACCGACGGCGCCATGGCGGCGCTGCAACAGGCCCACGAGGCGGCCGGCGACAAGGACCTCGCCATCGCCGGAGGCGTGCCGTCGCCCTCGGTCACCCACGTCAAGTACCGCGTCGTACGGGAGTGAATGAGCTCCGAACAAGCTCCAGGTCGTGGGTATCAGGGCCCCACGAACTCGGCAGTTTCGCGTCAACGAGCGGCCGGAGCACCCAGGAGCATCGAGCCGGCCACGATTGTCGCCGACGACGACAACGTCGTGTTGGCGTACACGCTGACCGGCACGCACCGGGGTGATTTCAACGGCATCACCGGTCAACTGGCGTCGGGGCGATGTCCCTGCGATGCAGGCCCATGGCAGGGTGATGACCCGGATGGAGCCATCCCCATCCCTCGCCGCACACAGCAGGAAGGCACGTTTGTGACCCGCACCCCACCAGCAGCGAAATGGTTGACTTCGCCGGCGATCCTGGTCGTCGGCGCCGTGCTGTATGCCATCGCCGAAGGCCCTGGCGGAGTCACGTTCTACATCACGCCGCTTGCGGTCGGCGCCATCGCCGCTCTCGCCGGTCTGGCCGGTAGCCACCGTCACCTTGTGCCCGCCGGGCTGGGCATCGCCGGCTGGGGAGTGGCCGTCGCCCTCGTCCACTACAACGTGGTGCCGGCGACCAGAACCACCCCGGCGTACATGATCGGGGTCGCTGCCGGCGTGCTCGTCACGAGCTACATCGCCCCGAGGGCCAACCGCGCCGCATGGACCCATTCCTCGGTCGTCGCCGTCGTCACCGCGGCCATCTTCTACTTCACCGAGTTCAGTGTGCCCTCGCTCGGCCGCTGGCCGGCGTGGGCCGTGTCACTGGTGGTCTGGGCGGCCTGGGAAACCCTTCAGCCGGTCGTCCGGCCGTCGCCGGTAGCGCAAAGTGCGGCCGGCGCCTCGGACTGACCGAGGTCACGCGCCCCGTCCCCATCGCCTTCTCGCCTCCGGAACATCAGACGGACCGCCTCTTGGTGCCGACCCCTCTGAAGAAGGTGTAGCAGAACACGCCGTCGGCATCGGTCGTGCGGTAAAGGGCTCGGACGCCTTCATCGAACGTCTCCGCTTCGACAAGACCGCCGTCGATCGCCGCGCCGCGGACTCCTGCGATCATGGCCGTGAACGTCCTCTTGGTGAACCCGTCGACCAGGTCGGGCCGACTCGAGTCCACGTACACCATCCGAGGATCTACGTGAACGGCGTCAAAGCCGGCAGGTCTCGAGCGGGGGACCGCCACCTCAAAATCCACGATCAACGGGACAACCTCTGGCTTGGCGATGGTGACATCAAGGCCGCGTCGCACCTCGGCAGCGAGAGCGTAGGCGTCACCAACCTTGTAGTCGTGTGAGAAGTACAACTGCGGTTGCTCATCGGTTTCCTGGTTGTAGAGGCAGTTGATCTCCCACCCCTGGGATCGCATGATCCGCGCCAACGGGTTAACTTCGGATGCAGTTTGGCAAAGTCGGGCACCACGACGGTGGTCTGGCCGAGCGGCTCGAAGTCCACGGAGGAGTACACATTGAGGTAGGGGGTCGATGCTCACACCGCCGAGCACGATCGGCCCTTTCGGTGGGAGCATGTAGCTGACCACCCCGTCGGATGACGTGCCTTGCGCCCCGATGATGCGATTCAGGCGATCGACGTCGAGGGGCGTCGGGGGTGCTTGCGGGAGAGGGGTGGAGGTGACCGACCGGATCGCCGCGCACGCCCGAGCGAGCGCCTAGGGGTCGCCGCGGCCCCGGAAGTGCTCAAACCACACCATCGGTTCCAGACTGAAGAGATGCTGGTGGAACGCCAGAAACGTCAGGCCGTAGCTGACCATCTGGTCGATCGCCGGGTTGAGCTCCTCGGGGCGGAACGCAAGATCTCCGTTGGACATCACCGAACCGTCGGGCAGCGCCTGGAAGCAAAGGTTCCCATTGATCTGGAACGATGGCTTGATCGGCACTCCGGCCTGGTAACATCGTCGAGGTCGTTGCGGTCGATCCCGATGTTGAGGACCCCGTTGGCGAAGGTCCCCTTCGCTCGTATGATCGCCTCGATCTCCCTGATCGGCAGGGTGACCGTCGGCGACCGGGCGCCGAGCTGACCGTAGGACTGTCGGTGGCGGCGGCTGCGACACCGTTGAGG
>JALYVP010000117.1 GCA_030853185.1 Actinomycetota bacterium
GGCGCAGACCGCCACCCCGGCGGGCCGCCTCGGTGATCTGGCCGGGAGTCGGGTCCACACCGGCGACGAGCTCGACGCCTTCGACCCTCGCCGCCAGCCGGCCGATCTGGCCCTCGCCGCATCCGACGTCGAGGACGCGGCGGGCTCCGGCCAGGTGGTGGGCGGCCAGCGGCAGGATCTGCTCGTTGTACTCCTCGTCAGCCCCCTCGGTGAAGCCGTCCTGCCACCAGCGGGCGTTGATCTCCCACAGATCGTCCCGGGGGTCCGGCGAGCTCACCGGCCGGGCCCGTGGATCTTGGCGTACACCGCCCCGGCCACCTGGTCCGGGAGCCACGACAAGGCGGTGAGGCTCTCGAGGGACGCGCTCTTGACGGCAGCCACACCCCCCAGCTCGTTGACCAGCCGTTTGCGCCGGGCCGGGCCCAGACCGGCGATGTCGTCGAGGACAGAGGTCGTCATCCGCTTGCCCCGAAGCTGGCGGTGGTAGGTGATGGCGAAACGGTGGGCCTCGTCCCGGATCTGCTGCAGCAGGTACAGCGCCTCGGAGCTGCGTGGGATCCTGATCGGGTCGGGCCGACCGGGGACGAACACCTCCTCGAACTGCTTGGCCAGGGCCGCGGTGGGGATCTCCTCGTCCAGCCCGAGCTCGTCGAGGACCCGGCTCGCCACCCCCAGCTGGCCTTTGCCCCCGTCCACCAGGAGCAGTTGCGGCGGGTAGGCGAAGCGCCGCTTGCGGTCCTCGATGGGCCGGTCCCTTTCGCTGAGGTAGGCGGTGAGGCGGCGGGTGAGCACCTCTCCCATGGCCGCGAAGTCGTCGTTGCCGTCGACGGTCTTGATCTTGAACCGGCGGTACTCCGACGGGCGAGGCATGCCGTCCTCCATGACCACCATGGAGCCGACGTAGTCGGTGCCCTGCAGGTGGCTCATGTCGTAGCATTCGATGCGCAGCGGTGACTCCGGCAGATCGAGGGCGTCCTGGAGGGCGTTGAGGGCCCGGGCCCGGGCGTTGTGGTCGACGGCCCGCTTCAGGCGGTGACGGGTGAACTCCTCCCCCGCGTTGCGGGTCACCATCTCCAGGAGCGACCGCTTCTCCCCCCGCTGCGGGACCCGGATCTCGACGTGGCCGCCCGAGCGCGCCTCCGGGTTGACGCTGCGCTCGACCCGGTAGCGGTTGGTGGCGGCCCACCACTCGCCGCCCCCCACCGCCGACCGCCGAGGGGTGGGCCCGTCGGCTGGCGCCGGCATGGGGCTGTCGGCCTCGATGGCGTCGGACAGGTCCGGCTCCGGGCCGCGGGGCGGTTCCTCCCCGACGCCGAGGACCCCTGCGGTCCCGGCGCTGGCGGAGTCGGGGGCCACCGGGAGCACGACCACCCGGCCGCTCTCCTCGGCGCCGCGCTGGACATGCAACCAGGCGCTGAGCACGTCCTCGTCGTCGGGCCGGTCCGGCACCACGATCAGGGGCGGGATGCCGAGGGCCGGCTCGGCGTAGTGCTGCTCGATGAGCTGGCCCACCAGTTGGGCCCGGGTCAGGTCCTCGACCTTGTCGACGATCAGGCCCTTGCGGCCCACCACCCGGCCCCGGCGAACATAGAACACCTGAACGGCGGCCTCCAGCTCGTCCTCGACGATGCCGAAGCAGTCCAGATCCTCGGCCCGCTGGGTCACCATCTGCTGCTTCTCGATGGCCTTGCGCACGGCGGCCAGGCGATCCCGGATCCGGCCCGCCCGTTCGAACTCGAGACCCTCGGCGGCCTCGTGCATCTCTGCCTCCAGGCGGTGGACGACCGGGGTGGTGTCGCCGTCGAGGAAGTTGATGAGCTCGGAGACCAGGTCACCGTAGATGTCGCGATCGATCGCTTCGATGCACGGCCCCGAGCACTTCTCGATGTGGAACAGCAGGCACGGGCGACCTTGGCGCTGGTGGGTGCGCAGCTTGTTGTCGCTGCAGGTCCGTATGGGGAAGGTCCGCAGGAGCGAGTCGAGGGTCTCGCGGATGGCGTAGGCGTGGGCGTAGGGACCGAAGTAGCGGCTCCCCTTGGTCCTGGCCCCTCGGCGGACCATGGCCCGGGGCCATTCGTCGGACATGGTGACCGCCAGGAACGGGTAGCTCTTGTCGTCGCGCAGGCGGACGTTGAAGCGGGGCTTGTGCTGCTTGATCAGGCTGTACTCGAGCATGACGGCTTCGACATCGTTGCGGACCTGGATCCACTCGACGGTCTCCGCCGAGGCCACCATCTGGGCCGTGCGGGGCTGGAGGTGGGCAGGGTTCCCGAAGTAGTTGGACAGCCGGGAGCGCAGCGATTTGGCCTTGCCCACGTAGATGACCCTCCCGTCGCCGTCCCGGAACTGGTAGGACCCGGGGGCGTCGGGGATGGTGCCGGCCGGCGGTCGTTGCAGCACCCATCGAGTCTGCCGCAGAAACGGGCGGTTGCCTCTTCTGTGACCGCCGCTATGCTGGAAGTCACGCCGGCCCGGTATCCGGCGCCATATCTACCTCGAGGTCGACATCCCCGCGGATGGGCGACCGGGCTGTCCCCGCCGACCATCGATCGAGGTCTCTCCGCCACGGAGGTTCCTGAGATGCTCAGGCTTCAATCGCCCCTACCCGACGACTTCACGACCTCCGGCAGCGAGAACCTGGCTTCGCGGATCGCGGCGGCCAAGGCCACGCTCGGTTCGCGCCTGCTGGTCCTCGGGCATCACTACCAGCGCGACGAGGTCATGCGCTGGGCCGACGCCCGAGGCGACTCGTTCGGTCTGAGCCGTCTGGCCGCCGCCAACCATGACGCCCGCTACGTCGTCTTCTGCGGCGTGCACTTCATGGCCGAGTCGGCGGACATCCTGACCGGCCCGGACCAGGCCGTGATCCTCCCCGATCTCAACGCAGGCTGCTCGATGGCCGACATGGCGGACATCGAGTCGGTGTCCGAGGCGTGGGAGGCCATGGCCGAGGTGGCCGACGTGGACGCCGTGGTGCCCATCACGTACATGAACTCCTCGGCCGCTCTCAAGGCCTTCGTCGGCCGCCACGGCGGCGCCGTGTGCACGTCGTCGAATGCCCGGGCGGTGCTCACCTGGGCGCTGGATCAGCACGGGCCGGCCACCAAGGTGCTCTTCTTCCCCGACCAGCACCTGGGCCGCAACACCGGCCACCAGCTTGGCTTCACCACCGACGACATGGCGGTGTGGGACCCTCGAGTCGAGCTGGGGGGGTTGGACGAGCGGACGGTCAAGGAACGCACCTTCCTGCTGTGGAAGGGCCACTGCTCCGTGCACCAGCGCTTCCGTCCCAGCCACGTGGCGGCGTGGCGGGCCGCCCATCCGGGCGGGGTGGTCATCGCCCACCCCGAGTGCTCCCATGACGTGGTGACCCTGGCCGATCAGGTCGGTTCCACCGACGCCATCATCGCCGCGGTGGAAGCCGAGTCGGCCCGGGTCGCCTCCGGCGCCGCTCCGGCGGGCACGGCCATCGCCATCGGGACCGAGATCCACCTGGTCGCCCGCTTGGCCGCCGAGCACCCCGACCTCGACATCGCCTCGCTCGACCCGCTGGTCTGCCCGTGCTCGACGATGTTCCGCATCGACGCCCCCCACCTGTGCTGGGTGCTCGAGAACCTGGTCGAGGGCCGCGTCGTCAATCGGATCACGGTCGACGACGCCACCGCCGCCGATGCCCGGGTGGCCCTGGAGCGGATGCTGGCCATCACCTGACGGGTCAGCCCAGGAGGGGCGCCAGGAACCTCCCGGTGTAGCTGGCCTGGGTCTTGACCACCTCCTCGGGGGTGCCCTCGACCACGACCCGGCCCCCGCCGTTGCCGCCCTCGGGACCCATGTCGATGATCCAGTCCGACGTCTTGATCACGTCGAGGTTGTGCTCGATGACCAGCACCGTGTTGCCCGCGTCGACCAGGCGGGACAGCACCGTCAGGAGCTTGCGGATGTCCTCGAAGTGCAGGCCGGTGGTCGGCTCGTCGAGGACGTAGAGGGTCTGGCCGGTGGAGCGCTTCGACAGCTCGCTGGCCAGCTTGATGCGCTGGGCTTCGCCACCCGAGAGCGTGGGGGCGGGCTGGCCCAGGCGGACGTAGCCGAGACCGACATCGACGAGGGTGCGCATGTGGCGGGCGATGACCGGCTGGTTGGTGAAGAACTCGGCCGCCTCCTCGCAGGGCATGTCGAGGACCTCGGCGATGTTCTTGCCCTTGAAGGCGATGTCGAGGGTGTCACGGTTGTACCGGGCCCCCTTGCACACCTCGCATGGGACGTAGACGTCGGGGAGGAAGTGCATCTCGATCTTGATGGTCCCGTCGCCCGAGCACGCCTCGCAGCGACCTCCCTTGACGTTGAAGGAGAACCGCCCGGGGAGGTAGCCCCGCACCTTGGCTTCGGTGGTGGTGGAGAACAGCCTCCTGATGTGGTCGAACACCCCGGTATAGGTGGCCGGGTTGGAGCGCGGGGTGCGCCCAATCGGGGACTGGTCGATGGAGATGACCTTGTCCACGGAGTCGGTCCCGTCGATGCGGCGGTGCCGGCCGGGGACCTCCTTGGACCGGTAGATGCGGTTCATCAGTGACCGCAGGAGGATGTCGTTGACCAGGGTGGACTTGCCCGACCCGGAGACGCCGGTGACGGCGACCATGACGCCCAGGGGGAAGGCGACGTCGATGCCCTTGAGGTTGTGCTCCCGGGCGCCGCGCACGGTGATCGCCCCCTTGGGCTGGCGGCGCACGGCGGGGACCGGGATCCGTTTCTTGCCGTTCAGGTACTGCCCGGTGAGGCTGCGGCGGGTCTTGAGCAGCTTGGACAGAGAACCGGACACGACGATCTCGCCGCCGTGCTCGCCGGCACCGGGGCCGATGTCGACCACATGGTCGGCGATCCGGATCGTCTCCTCGTCGTGCTCGACCACGATGACGGTGTTGCCCAGGTCCCGCAGGCGCAGGAGGGTCTCGATCAGCTTCTTGTTGTCCCGCTGGTGCAGGCCGACGGACGGCTCGTCGAGGACGTAGAGGACGCCGACCAGGCCGCTGCCGATCTGGGAGGCCAACCGGATGCGCTGGGCCTCCCCGCCGGCCAGGGTGCCCGCCGACCGGTTGAGGCTCAGGTAGTCCAGCCCGACATCGAGGAGGAACCGCATCCGGGCATGGATCTCCTTGAGGACGCGGTCGGCGATCATGTGGTCACGCTCGCTCAGGGTCAGGGCCAACATGACGTCGAGGGCCTGGCCGAGGGGCAGATCACACAGCTCGAAGAGGTTGCGGTCGGCGACGGTCACGGCCAGGCTGTCGGGCTTGAGGCGGGCGCCGCCGCACTCCGGGCACGGCACCTCGCGCATGTAGCCCTCGATGGTCTCCCGCTGGTGGTCCGACTCGGCCTCCGTGTGCCGGCGCTGCAGGTAGGGGATCACCCCCTCGTAGTTCGTGTGGTACGAGCGGGTCCGGCCGTAGCGGTTCCGGTACTGCACGTGGATCTGCTTGGTGCCCGAGCCGTGGAGCAGGACGGTCTGCTGCGATCGCTTGAGGTCCCGCCACGGGGTGGCGGTGGAGAACTCGTAGGTGGCCGCCACCGCCTCGAGGACCCGCCCGAAGTACTCGCCGCGCGCTCCCGCCCACGGGACCACCGCCCCGTCGTCGATAGACGCGTCGGGGTCCGGCACCACCAGGTCGGCGTCGACCTCGAAGCGGGTCCCCAGGCCGTCACAGTGGGGGCAGGCGCCGTAGGGGGAGTTGAACGAGAAGTTCCGGGGGGCCGGCTCGTCGAACGACAGACCGCAGACCGGGCAGGCCAGGTGCTGGCTGAACGTCAGGATCTCGTCCGCCTCCGCCCCCTCCCGAGGCACGATCTGGATCTCCGCCACCCCCTCGGCCAGGCCGAGCGCCGTCTCCAACGAGTCGGTGAGTCGCCGCTCGATGCCGTCGCGGCGGACCAGGCGGTCGACCACCACCTCGATGGTGTGGTTCTCGTAGCGAGCCAGCTTGGGCGGGTCGGACAGCTCGACGATCTCGCCGTCGATGCGGGCCCGGGCGTAGCCTTGCCCGGCCAGCTCGTCGAGCAGACTCTCGTACTCGCCTTTGCGGCCCCGCACGACCGGGGCCAGGACCTGGAAGCGGGACCCGTTGGGCAGCTCGAGTATCCGGTCGACGATCTGCTGGGGTGTCTGGCGGGCCACGACGGTGCCGTCCCGGGGGCAGTGCGGCACCCCGACACGAGCATAGAGCAGGCGGAGGTAGTCGTAGATCTCGGTGATGGTCCCGACCGTCGAGCGGGGGTTGCGCGACGCCGACTTCTGATCGATGGAGATGGCCGGCGACAGACCCTCGATGAAGTCGACGTCGGGCTTGTCCATCTGCCCCAGGAACTGCCGGGCGTAGCTCGACAGCGACTCCACGTACCGGCGCTGGCCCTCGGCGTAGATCGTGTCGAAGGCCAGGGAGCTCTTGCCCGAGCCGGACAGGCCGGTGAAGACGATCAGGCGGTCCCGCGGCAGCTCGAGGGAGACGTTGCGCAGGTTGTGCTCCCGGGCACCGCGCACGACGAGGCGGTCAGACACCCGGACAGGATACCAGCGAACGCGTGTTCGCCGTGGCCCGAGCGAGGATCTTGGGCGCCGGCGAAACCCGGTTGCGGAACGGCTCGATGTCTCCTGAAGTGGCCCTATGAGTGATCCCGTGATTGTGGTGCGGCCGGCGCTGTTGACCGACAGCGACGAGGTCATGCACCTCGCCGGGCTGATGTACGAGGCGATGGGCGTGGATGCGTCCGGCGCCGCCTGGCGGTCGGCGGGCACCGACGCCCTGGCCTCCCGTCTGGGCCACGACGCCGCCGTGTACGTGGCCGAGCACCCGGGCGCTCCAGGGCGGCTGGTGGCGTGCGGGGGCGGCACCATCTCGGTCCGACTTCCCGGGCCTCACAACCCCCACCCCGCCAGCGGGTACATCCAGTGGATCTCGACCGACCCGGAGTGGCGGAGCCGGGGTCTGGCCCGGCGCATCATGGTCGCCCTGCTCGACTGGTACGACCGCAAGGGCGTTCGCTCCGTCGAGTTGCACGCCACCGCGACGGGGGAGCCTCTCTACTGCTCCCTGGGATTCGTGGAGGGGCCGTACCGGGCCCTCCGGCGACGGACCTGAGCGAACTGGTTGGTGACAAAGCACGCCAGCGGGCCAAATCACCGTGCAGAACGGCTTGGCCGCTACTGGCCTACTCGACGACGACGGCCGCCGTCACGGCGAGCGGAGCTCTGCGGGTGGTTGCCACCACGGCCAGGACCAGGGCCACGGCGGTGAACGCTGCGGCCGTGGCCAGAGCCGCCCCCTGGCCGCGCCCGGCGGCGACGCTGACCAGCACGGCCAGACCTACCGACCCGCCGATCTGCTGCATGGCCTGGAGCATCCCCGATGCCGACCCTGAGTCGTCGCGGGCCACTCCGGCGAGGATGGTGGCACTGAGGGGCAGGAAGCAGGTCCCGGCTCCGAGCCCGAACAGCATCAGGGGGCCGAAGATGCCGCCCAGGTAGCCCTGGGACACCGATGTCTGCGACAACCACGCCAACCCGACGGTGATGAGGACGAGCCCGGTGACCAGCAGCGGTCGGGCCCCGATCCGGGTGAGCACCCGGGGCGTGATCCGGGACAGGAGGAAGATGGCGCCGGTGAGCGGCAGGAACGCCAACCCGGTGCGGAGCGGGCTGTAACCCAGACCCTTCTCGGCATACTGGCTGATGAAGAAGAACATCCCGAACATGGCCGCCGGGAGCAGCATCATGACCAGGTAGGCCAGGCCGCGCGTCCGGTTGATCACCAGGTGGAGGGGGACCAGCGGGGAGGCGCTGCCGGCCTCGACGGCGACGAACGCGCCGAGGAGGATGACGGCGGCCACGAACAGGGACGCGGTCACCCCGGTGCTCGAGGCGTGGCCGGCGACCCGGATGAACCCGTAGATCAGCGACGCCAGACCGGCGGTGGACAGCAGTGCGCCGGGGAGGTCGAGGCGACCGGCTCGACGGGGCGGCTCGACGACGAAGCGCGGCGCCAGGACGATGATGGCCAGGCCGATGGGCACGTTGATGAACAGCACCCACCGCCAGGAGACCCACGACGTCAGGGCCCCCCCGAGGATGAGGCCGAGGGACCCACCTCCAGCCGCCACGGCGGAGAACACCCCGAGCGCCTTGTTTCGAGCCCGACCCTCCTCGAACGTGGCCGCGATCAGGGCCAGGGTGCTCGGGGCGGCCATGGCCGCGCCGACGCCCTGGACGGCCCGGGCCGCGACCAGCATGCCCGAGGAGGTGGCCAGCCCGCCCACCAGCGATGAGGCGGTGAACACGGCCAGGCCGATGACCAGCATCCGGCGGCGGCCGAAGATGTCACCGGCCCGACCCCCGAGGAGCATGAGCCCACCGAAGGTCAAGGTGTAGGCGTCGATCACCCATGACAGACCGGCCTGGGTGAAGTGCAGCGACGACTGGATCCGGGTCAGGGCGATGTTGACGACGGTGGCGTCGAGCACCACCATCAGCTGGCAGGTGACGATGACGGCGAGGGCGATCCCCTCCCGGCGGCGACGCCGGGCTGGGAGATCAGGAAGGGGAGAGGGAGCGGAGGGACGCGCCGGGGCGCGCTGGGTTATGGTCACGTGGCTACCTTTCTGTTGCCAGCTCGAGGGGGTAAGCTGAGGGTGCCTCCACTTAGTATACGGAGGCTCCCTCCGTTTCTCAAGCCGCTTCTGACGGGGGTGCGTCGTGGCACACGGAGGTGCAGGGTGACGACAGGTGGCCCGCAGACCGAAACCGAACCCGTCGATCCCCCCCGTGGGCGACCGCAGCGGGCCGACGCCCGGCGCAACTACGAGCGACTCCTCGAGACGGCCTCGAAGGCGTTCGTGGCCGAGGGGGCGGAGGCATCACTCGACGAGATCGCCCGCCAGGCCGGGGTGGGCATCGGCACCCTCTACCGGCACTTCCCCACCCGCCAGTGCCTCCTCGAGGCCGTCTTCCTCGATCAGGTGGACGACCTGCGCGTCGCCGCCCAGGTGCTGGCCGCCGACCCGGTTCCCATCGACGCCCTCGCCCGATGGCTGCGCGCCCACATCACCCACGGTCGAAAGGGGCACAGCCTGGGGTCGAGCGTCATGTCGGCCAAGCTGCAGGAGGGGTCCGAGGTCAACCTGGCGTGCAGGGCGATGCTCGACGCGGGCCAGGCCCTCCTGGCCCGGGCCCAGGACGCCGGGCAGGTCCGCGCCGATGTGGCCCTGACCGATGTGCTGAAGATGGTCCACGGCATCGTGCTGGTCACCGAAGGGGCGCCCGGCGGCGACGAGCGGGCCGCGCGGATGCTGGACCTGCTGATCGGCGGCGTGCGCAGCAGCCCGTCATGAAGACCTTCGAACGGGCCGGGCTGTCCTTCGACGTGGTCGACAGCGGCCCGCCTGACGGCCCGCCCGTCATCCTCCTCCACGGCTTCCCGGCCAACCCCCGGTCCTGGGAGCGGGTGACCCCCGCCCTGGTGGGATCCGGCCACCGGGTGCTGGTACCCGCCCAGCGCGGCTATTCCCCCGGTGCCCGTCCCCCGCGCCGGCGGGACTACCGGGTAGGCGAGTTGGTCGACGACGTGCTCGCCCTGGCTGACCAGGCCGGCCTCGACCGCTTCGCCGTCGCCGGCCATGACTGGGGCGCCGTCGTGGCCTGGAGCCTCGCCGCCCGCTGCCCCGAGCGGATCAGCGCCGTGGCCGCCCTCTCGGTCCCCCACCCCGGCGCCGTCCGCCAAGCCCTGGCCGGCACCCAGCTGGCCCGCTCGTGGTACATGGTGTTCTTCCAGCTCCCCGCCCTCCCCGAGCGCATCCTAAGTGCCCCGTTGGCGGCCAGGATCCTGGAGCGCAGCGGCCTCGACGCCGAGTTGGCCGTAGACTACGTCAACTACCTCCGAGCACCCGGAGCGCTCACCGCGGCGGTCAACTGGTACCGGGCGCTGCCCTTCGAGGCGGTGGCCGGCGACCAGCCGGGACCGGTCCGAGTCCCGACCCTGTATGTGTGGAGCACCAACGACCCCTTTCTCGGCCGGCGCGGCGCCGAG
>JALYVP010000408.1 GCA_030853185.1 Actinomycetota bacterium
AAGACGCCCATGAAGCCCCACAACCTGCCGTTCACCGTCCTCGGTGCCGGCCTGCTGTGGTTCGGCTGGTTCGGCTTCAATGCCGGCTCCGCCCTTGGGGCCAACAACCTGTCGGCCCACGCCTTCGTCAACACCAACACCGCCACCGCGGCCGCCATCCTCGCCTGGATCGCGGTGGAGAAGCTGCGCAACGGCAAGTCCACCACCCTCGGCGGTGCGTCGGGTGCCGTCGCCGGGCTGGTGGCCATCACCCCGTCCTGCGGGTTCGTCAACCTCCTCGGAGCCACCATCATCGGGATCCTGGCCGGGGCCATCTGTGCCCTGGCGTGCTCCGTGAAGTTCCGCCTCGGTCTCGACGATGCCCTTGACGTCCTGGCCGTGCACTTCGTCGGTGGCGTGATCGGGGCCCTGGCCATCGGGTTCCTCGGGACCACCGCGTTCAACAGCCTGGGGGCGAACGGCCTGCTCTACGGAGGGGGAGGCAAGCTGCTCTACCACCAGGCCATCGCCGTCGTCTGCGTCGCCCTCTACTCACTGGTGGTCTCCTACATCCTGGCCAAGCTGGTCGACAAGGTGATGGGACTGAGGGTGAACGACGAGGACGAGCAGCTCGGACTGGACCTCAGCCAGCACGATGAGAGCGCCTACGACTTCGACTCCGTGCTGGGGAGCATCCGCCAGACGTTCACCGGCAAGACCGAAGGTGCCGCCGCCTCCCCGACCGAGGAGGTCAAGTCGTGAAGCTCATCACTGCCGTCATCAAGCCGTTCAAGGTCGATGAGGTCAAGACCGCCCTCCAGGAGCACGGGATCAACGGCCTGACCGTCAGCGAGGTCCAGGGCTTCGGCCGCCAGCGGGGTCACACCGAGGTGTACCGGGGCGCCGAGTACACGGTGGATTTCGTGCCCAAGCTCCGCCTGGAGCTGGTCGTGGACGATCACGACGCCTCCATGGTCATCGACGCCATCGCCAAGGCTGCCTGCACCGAGAAGATCGGTGACGGCAAGATCTGGAGCGTGTCGGTGGAGGAGATGATCCGCATCCGCACCGGTGAGCGCGGGAGCGAAGCGCTGTAGGACCCGCTCTCATCCCCGGCCCCCCGGTCGGCGGAGACGCCCAGAGATGACCGGGTGCTGGCCACAACGACGTGGCCGGCGCTCGTTCATGTCAGGGGGAGGACACGGCGTTGGTGACTGCCGCCTCGATGGCGGCCTGCATCTCGGCGCCCATCGTCAGCTTCTCCCCCGAGGAACCGGTGAGATAGAAGACGTCGACGACCTCCGCCCCGAGCGTGTTGACCAGGGCGGTGTCGATCGTCGCCCCCGTCCCCGTCAGCGCCTTGGCCACCCGGTAGAGCACGGGGCCCCGGTCGGGGGCCCGAACCTCGACGAGGGTGCGGTCGGAGGCGGCGTCATTGTCCACCGTGATCCGGACCCGGACCGGTTCCGCCCGCAGGACCCCGCGCCTCCCGGCGTAGGCGCGTTCCCGCTCGGCCAGCCGATCGTCGAGAGCGAGGCGCCCGGCGAGGGCCGCGGTCAGGTCGGATCGTACCCGGTCCCAGTCCGGCATCACGTCGAGGGCTGGGGTCACGACCAGGTGGAGCACGGCCATGGCCACACCGGCGGCGGAGACCACGGCACTGCTGTTGTCGCCGGGGTGAAGGTCGCCGGAGCGGGTGACAGCGGAACGAACGGCCACGGCCCGCAGCGCCAGCACCCCGGCGACGGTGGCCAGGAGCCCGACACGGTCAGGGGCCACGACCAGCACCTGGTTGCCGTCGGCGACCAGGTCGAGGACGCCCGCCGCCACCCGCCGCTGCTCGTCGTCGCTCAGCATGACCGCCTCGGGGGCGTACGGCGTGCCGGCCAGGGCCAGCCCGACCCGCTCGACGAGACGCCGGACCAGACCGGCCTTCCAGGGTCCCCACGCGCTGGGCCCCGTCGCCAGGCTGTCAGCCTCGGTGAGGGCGGCGAGCAGCTCGAGGGTCCTGGTGTCGCCGACCGCCTCGGCCACCGAGGAGATGGTCACCGGGTCGTCGATGTCCCGACGGGTGGCCACCTCCGAGAGGACCAGGTGGAGGCGGACCATGCCTTCGAGCGTGGCGGTGTCATCGGGTCCGAAGCCCATCCGGGGGGCCACGTCGCCCATCAGCTTGATGCCGATCTCGGTGTGGTCGCCGCCCCGACCCTTGCCGATGTCGTGGAGCAGGGCGCCGACCAGGAGCAGGTCGGGCCGGGCCACCGAGCGGACCAGGGTCGAGGCGTTGGCGACCGTCTCCAACAGGTGCCGGTCCACCGTGAAGCGGTGGTAGGCGTTGCGCTGGGGCCGGTTTCTCACCGGACCCCATTCGGGCAGGAGGCGACCCCAGACTCCCAGCTGATCGAGCGCCTCGATGGCGCCGATGGCCGGGTGGCCGGCGCCCAACACCCGGATGAAGGCCCGGAGCAGGTCGGGTGGCCACGGCCCGATCGCTTCAGGGGTCAAGCCGGCCAACCGGTCGAGGCTGGTGCGGGCCACCGGCAGGTCGAGCTCCGCCGACGCGGCCGCCACCCTCAGGACCAGGGACGGGTCGGCGGCCGGGTCGGCGTCGGTCGTCAACGCG
>JALYVP010000409.1 GCA_030853185.1 Actinomycetota bacterium
ATGTCGATGACGATCGTGTCACCGTTCTCGACCAGGCCGATCGTTCCCCCCGCAGCCGCCTCGGGCGAGATGTGACCGATGGACAGACCGCTCGTTCCGCCGGAGAACCGCCCGTCGGTGACGAGAGCGCACACCTTGCCCAAGCCTCTCCCCTTGAGGAAGCTGGTGGGGTAGAGCATCTCCTGCATGCCGGGGCCGCCGCGAGGGCCCTCGTAACGGATGACCACGACGTCGCCGGCGACGATCTCGTCGGCCAGGATGGCGCTCACCGCGTCCTCCTGCGATTCGCACACCCTGGCCGGACCCCGGAACGTCAGGATCGACTCGTCGACACCTGCGGTCTTGACCACGCAGCCATCCTCGGACAGGTTGCCTTTGAGGACAGCCAGGCCCCCGTCGGTGCTGTAGGCGCTCTCCACGGACCGGATGCAGCCGCCCTTGGCGTCGAGGTCGAGGCTCTCCCACCGGTTGGTCGAGCTGAACGCCTCGGTCGTGCGGACACCGCCGGGGGCGGCATGGAACAGCTCGACCGCCCGGGCGGAGGGCTCCTCAGCGCGGATGTCCCACTCCGCCAGCCACCGGTCGAGGTCGGGCGCATGGACCGAGTGGACGGACGCGTCGAGCAGGCCGGCCCGGTGCAGCTCACCCATGATGGCGGGGATGCCACCGGCCCGGTGGACGTCCTCGAGGTGGTAGTTGCCGTTGGGCGCCACCTTGCAGACACACGGGGTGTGCCGGCTGAGGTCGTCGATGTCGGCCAGCTTGAAGTCGACTCCGCCCTCGATGGCGGCGGCGAGAAGGTGCAGGATCGTGTTCGTCGATCCGCCCATGGCGATGTCGACCAGCATGGCGTTGGAGAATGCCGAGCGGTTGGCCACCTGGCGGGGCAGCACGCTGGTGTCGTCGTCATGGTAATAGCGTCGGGCCAGGCCGACCACGGTGCGGCCGGCATCTTCGAACAGCTCCTTGCGGGCGTAGCTGGTGGCGAGCGTGGACCCGTTACCGGGTAGTGACAGGCCGATGACCTCGGTCAGGCAGTTCATGGAGTTGGCGGTGAACATGCCCGAGCAGGAGCCGCACGTGGGGCAGGCCGATCGCTCAATGTCATCGAGCTCATCGTCGGTGACCGACTCGTCCGCCGACGCACTCATGGCCGAGATCAGGTCGACGTTCTTGCGGGCCACACCGTCCCGGACCGCGGTGTAGCCCGACTCCATCGGCCCTCCGCTCACGAACACCGTCGGGATGTTCAGCCGCATGGCCGCCAGCAGCATCCCCGGGGTGATCTTGTCGCAATTGGAGATGCAGACCAGGGCGTCGGCCTTGTGAGCCTCCACCATGTACTCGACCGAGTCGGCGATGAGCTCCCGGCTGGGCAGCGAGTAGAGCATCCCGGAGTGGCCCATGGCGATGCCGTCATCGACGGCGATGGTGTTGAACTCCCGCCCCACCCCGCCGGCCTCGGCGATGGCATCAGCCACCAACGATCCCATGTTGCGCAGGTGGACATGCCCGGGGACGAACTGGGTGAAGCTGTTGGCAATGGCCACGATGGGCTTGCCGAAGTCGTCGTCGGTCATCCCCGTCGCCCGCCACAGCGCCCGGGCTCCGGCCATGTTGCGGCCGTGGGTGGTGGTCCTTGATCGCAGCGCCGGCACGGCGTACCTCCTGTCTCGGGGGCCGCTCGCCGCCGGCGAGCCTTCTGTACCGACGCCCTGGACCCGCGTCCATCCTACCCTCGCTCTGCCGCTGGCCGGTTCGGGCTACCGGCGGACCTGGCCGCGGGGACCGCTACAGTACGGGGGTCCTCTCGCTCACGTCGCCGTCGCTCCCCCGCCGATTGGTCCGTTGACCTTGGATCCGTCAGCCGTACGCACGTCGCAGACCACGACGCGGCTGCCGTCATCCCAGGCCTGGCGCTCCGGATAGATATAGGTGACGATCACGTTCGAGCTCACGCCATCTTGCATGTAGGGCTGGGCGTAGGCGTCGCAGGTCGAGCCGACGATCATGACGAACCCGGTCTGTCCCGGCCACGGTCCCGCAGGCACGATGATCCGACCGACGGCTTCGGCGTTGTGGGCTTTGGCGCAGGACACGTGCTGGATGGAAACCGTGGAGCCAGACGGAGTCCGGTTGAAGCAGTCGCCCGGTTGCAGTCGGGTGTAGTCGCTGGAGCTCGCCGAGCCGGTGGTGCCCAACGCGCCAAGCACGACGAAGAGGGTGAAGAGGGCTGAGCTGAACAGCCCGATGATGCCGAGGACCTTGGCCCGCCCGGCGGCCGCCAGCGTGGCCGGGTTGGCCTCCGCCGCCGAAACCTGGCGCTTCACGTTGCGAGCCATGACCAAGGCGATGACGGAAGGGACCACGGTGACGAAGAGGCCGATCACCCCGAGCACCACCGCCGTGCGAGCTCGCGGCGCGACCATACCCGGTGGGAAGCTGGTTCCCCAGGTGGGAGGCTGAGCCTGGCCCCACCCCGGCTGCTGGCCCCAACCCGGTTGGCCCCAACCCGGTTGGCCCCAACCCGGCTGGCCCCAACCTGGCTGGCCCGACGGCTGTTGGCCCGGCGGCGGCTGGCCCCACCC
>JALYVP010000014.1 GCA_030853185.1 Actinomycetota bacterium
GCCGCCATCGGGCCCCGCCGGCCCCACCGCGCTGGCGGCCCGTCCGCCGGTCAGCGGATGGGCGCCGCCGCCAGGCCCGCCGGGGCCTCCCGAACCCGCCGCCCCCTCAGGTCCCAGACTCGGGTCGGACCACTTCGACGCCGGTGTCCTCGTCCTGCCTCGCGGCCCCGCACCGACGTCGGGCTTCCGACGCGTCCTCCACCGCCTCTCGGGGGGCCGCCTCAACCTGGGATCGTCTGCTCGCGACCAGGCCCGCCAGCGGTTGATCGAACGGGCCAAGACACCGGCCGTCACCGGCCGTCGCCGGGTCGCCATGGTCAGCCTCAAGGGCGGGGTCGGCAAGACCACGACGACGGTGATGCTCGGCCACACCCTGGCCACCGTTCGCGGCGACAACGTCATCGCCGTCGACGCCAACCCCGACGCCGGCAACCTGGCCAGCCGCATCCACCGGCAGACCGACCGCTCCGCTCGCGACCTGCTCAACTCGTCAGGCACCCTGCACCGGTACGCGGACGTCCGGTCGTTCACCAGCCAGGCCGAGAGCCGCCTGGAGGTGCTCGCCGGTGAGAGCGACCCGGCCCTTTCGGAGGCGTTCAGCGCCTCTGACTACGAGGCGGTGTTGGCCGCCCTGGAACGGTTCTACTCGATCGTCCTGACCGACTGCGGCACCGGCATCCTCCACGACGCCATGCGGGCTGTGCTCTGGTACGTCGATCAGCTCATCATCGTCACCAGCCCGGCGATCGACTCCGCCCACGCCCTCGGTCAACTGCTGGACTGGTTGGATCAGCACGGCTACCACCACCTCGTCGAGGGCGGCATCGTCGTCATCAACGGAGTGCGCAAACGCTCCCCGATCCGGGTAGAACAGTTCGCGGCCACCTTCGGTGCGCGTTGCCGCGGCGTGGTCACGATCCCCTACGACGCCAGTCTGTCGACGGGCGGCGAGTCCTCGCTGCAGGCGATGGCCCCAACCACCCAACAGGCCTACCTGGAGTTGGCCGCCGCCGTAGGAGATGACTTCAGCCAACCTCGGCTCCATGGTCACGACCCTGGGGTCCAGGGCTGAGGTTCCACCCGGACCCCTAAACCACAACCCCCTCGGAGTGAACCGACATGGACAAGAAGTGGTGGACCCTCGTGGCGGTATGCCTGGGGACGTTCATGCTCCTGCTCGACATCACCATCGTCAATGTGGCCCTGCCCGACATCCAGCGAAGCCTGCACGCCAGCTTCTCCGATCTGCAGTGGGTGGTGGATGCCTACGCGTTGACTCTGGCCGCGTTGCTCCTGACCGCCGGCTCGCTGTCGGACCTGTTCGGTCGGCGCATCGTGTTCGTGGTCGGGTTGGTGGTGTTCACCCTCGGCTCGCTGCTCTGCGGCCTGGCCCAGTCGTCGATCATGCTGATCCTCTCCCGGGCCGGCCAGGGCGTCGGCGGGGCGATCATGTTCGCCACCTCCCTCGCGCTGCTGGCCGAGGCGTTCCAGGGCAAAGAGCGAGGGACCGCCTTCGGCATCTGGGGGTCGATCACCGGCGTGGCCGTGGCCATCGGCCCGGTGCTCGGCGGGGTCCTGACCAGCGGGCTGTCATGGCGGTGGATCTTCTTCGTCAACATCCCTATCGGGGCGCTGGCGGTGGTGATCACCCTGTCTCGGGTGGACGAGTCCCGCAGCCGGAGCGTTCGCCGTCCCGACTGGGTGGGCTTTGTCACCTTCACCGCCGCCCTCGCCAGCCTGGTCTACGGCCTCATCCGGTCGAACGAACACGGCTGGTCGGAGACCGGCGTCGTGCTCTGCTTCTGCGCCGCTTTCACGCTGATGGTGCTGTTCCTGCTGCTCGAGCTCCAGAGCTCCGAACCCATGTTCGACCTGAGCCTGTTCCGCAAGCCGACGTTCGCCGGGGGCTCGATCGCCGCGTTCGGCTTGTCGGCGTCGCTGTTCGCCCTCCTCCTCTACATCGTGTTGTACCTCCAGAACGTCCGGGGCTACAGCGCCCTCGGCACCGGCGTGCGGCTGCTGATCCTCTCCGGGGGGATCATGGTGGCTGCCACCCTCTCCGGTAAGGCCACGACCAGGATCCCCATCCGGCTGCTGATCGGCCCCGGGCTGCTGCTGGTGGCCGTCGGCCTGTACCTCATGGGCCAACTCACCGCCACCAGCTCGTGGACCAAGCTCATCCCCGGTCTGATCGTGGCCGGCATCGGTGCCGGGCTCATCAACCCACCCCTGGCGTCCACCGCCGTCGGCGTGGTCGAGCCGGCCCAGTCGGGGATGGCGTCAGGCATCAACTCCACCTTCCGGCAGGTGGGCATCGCCACCGGTGTCGCCGCCCTGGGCTCCATCTTCGGCTCGGACCTGGCCTCCCGTCTCGGGGTGGATCTGGCTCATTCCCCCTCGCCCCTCCCGCTGCAGCCGGGGATCCTGGCAAAGGCGATCAGCGGAGGAGACGTCTCTGGGGTCCTGCGGGCCGCACCGCCCGGCAGCCGGCGCCAGCTGGAGGCCATCATCAGCGACGCGTTCGTTCACGGCCTCGACCGCATCCTGATCATTGGCGCCGCCATCTCCCTCGTCGCCGGGCTGCTGTCGCTGCTCCTCATCCGCGCCAAGGACTTCGCCGTGGGCAGCCAGGCCCATCGCCCGACGAACGTCGCCGCCACCCACCAGCCAGACGCGGCCGGGCCGGCACCCGAACCCCCCGTCGCCGATGAGGTGGCCCAACACCAGCTCGTCAGCGTCGGCCCCCCGGACGGCTCGGCCGCCGGCGGCGGGGCGGGAGACGGCTCGTCCGGCAGCGGGACCGTCTCGACCAACGGTCGCAGAAACGGGGCCACGCCCGGCCCGGTCCATGCCCCGACAGACCGGACGCGGGAGGACTCGACCCCCCCAGGTCCGGCGCCCGCCGGCCGGGAGCCGGCCTCAGTTGGCCGGTCCGTGGTCCCGATGGCGTCGCCGGCCGCAGAAGGACACGACCGCGACGATGCCGGGAGCGACGGGTCGACAACCCACGAGTTGTCCGTCTCCCTGACGTTCCGCTTCCGCGGCCGCGGCAGCCGCCGGGACCGGCCCTAGTCGCCGGCATCACCTGATCCCGACATCAATGCCAGTGCCGACCCGATCGGCACAGAGGAGGAACCATGCCTGAAGCCGTCATCGTCGCCGCCGCCCGCAGCCCTATCGGGCGGGCATTCAAGGGATCCCTGACCACCCTGCGACCCGACGACATGGCCGTCCAGATGGTCCAGGCCGTCCTGGCCAAGGTGCCCGAGCTCGACCCGGCGCTGATCGAGGACCTGATGCTCGGCAACGCCCAGCCGGCCGGCGAGGCCGGCTACAACATCGCTCGGGTGGTGGCTGTGCTGGCCGGCCTCCCCCATGTGCCCGGCACCACCGTCAACCGTTACTGCTCATCGTCTCTGCAGACCATCCGCATGGCGGCTCACGCCATCAAGGCCGGCGAGGGCGACGTGTTTCTCGCTGGCGGGGTCGAGGCGGTCAGCCGGTTCGGCAACGGGATGTCCGATGGCATGCCCAACACCCAGAACGAGCAATTTGCCGACGCCCACGGCCGGACCGAGGCCCGAGCCTTGGGCGGCGGCGGAACCTGGACTCCAGCCGACAGCCTGGCGGACGTGTACATCGAGATGGGCCAGACGGCGGAGAACGTCCGGGAGATGGAGAACGTCAGCCGCGAGGAGATGGACCGGTTCGCCACCCTGTCGCAGAACCGGGCGGTCGAATCCCAGACCAACGGCTTCTTCGAGAGGGAGATCAGTCCTCTCACCCTGGCCGATGGAACGGTCGTGGAAACCGATGACGGCCCCCGTCCCAACACCACCGTCGAAGGGCTGGCCAACCTGAAGCCGGTGTTCCGCCCCGACGGGGAGATCACGGCCGGCAACAGCTGCCCGCTCAACGACGGCGCCGCCGCGGTGGTGGTCATGAGCGATACCAAGGCGGCGGAGCTGGGCATCGCCCCTCTGGCCCGCATCGTCGCCTCCGGGGTCAGCGCCCTCGATCCCGAGATCATGGGTCTCGGGCCCATAGCGGCGTGCCGGCAGGCGCTCAAGCGGGCCCAGATGACGATCGCCGACGTCGATCTGGTGGAGATCAACGAGGCGTTCGCGGCCCAGGTGGTGCCCTCGGCCCGGGCCCTCGGCATCGAGTGGGACCAGCTCAACGTTCACGGCGGCGCCATCGCCCTGGGTCACCCCTTCGGCATGACCGGCTCCCGGATCATGGCGACGTTGCTCAACGGCCTCGAGGACGCTGACGCCACCGTCGGTCTCGAGTCGATGTGCGTCGGTGGCGGTCAGGGGATGGCGATGATCGTCGAGCGCCTCCGCTGACAGCTGAGCCGGCGCCACCGCTCAACCTGGGCGCGCCGGTCGCTCATGCTTGACCCACCCAGCCCCGTCACCTAGTCTCTCGCCGTTGTGACTACGTGCACGTGGAAGTTTCGTCGGCACGCGGGACGCCTCACCGCGACGTTCGCCCTGGTAGCAGCTACCACCGGGCTGATCGCGCCGCATGCGTCCGCGGACCAGTTGTCCAACCTTCGGGCCAAGGCCCAGGCCGACGCCACGAAGATCGACAACCTCGGTCGCCAAGAAGCCGGCCTGTCGGAGCAGTTCGACGCCGCCAACCTGGGCCAGCGGGCCGCCGCCACCAAGGTGTCAGCCGCCGCCGCCGAGGTCGCCGCCGCCGATGCTGCCGCCAACAAGGCCAAGGCGGGACTACGGCAGGAAGCCGTCGACGCCTATACCCGGGGTGGCACCAGCGGCCTGGCCTCGAGCTCCAACAACTTGGCCAGCGCCAACAACTCCCTGCTGCGGGCCGAGTACGTGGACAGCCTGGCCACCAACCAGAATGATGCAGTCGACCAGTATCACCTGGCGTCGCTCCAAGCAGAGTCGGCCAAGGCCAAGCTGAGTGCGGCAGAGTCGGAGGCCTCCCAGCAGGCCAAGACTCTGGCGTCCAGCCGTGCCTCGGTGGAATCTGACTCAGCCCAGCTCAAAGGCATCTACCACCAGGACCAGGGCCAGATCGCCCAGATGGTCGCCCAGATCCAAGCCCAGCAGGCTGCCGCGGCCGCCGCCGCCGCCCGCCAGGCCGCCACCCAGCAGGCCGCTGTCCAGCAACAGGCCGCATCGACGCAGGCCAGTCAGGCCGCCCGGCAGCAGACGGCTTCGACGCAGGCCGGTCAGGCCGCCGGCTCCAGCCGCTCCGGAGCGGTGCCGTCCACGTCGGGCGGTGGATCGTCGTCTTCCTCCGGGGGTGGCGGGGGTTACACACCCCCCAACAACCCGGCACCGCCGGTCGGCCATGGCGCCTCGGGGGCTATTGCCGCGGCCGAGAGCCGCCTGGGTGCTCCCTACGTCTACGGTGCCTCCGGCCCCGGCGCCTTCGACTGCTCCGGTCTGGTCATGTGGGCCTACGCCCAGGCCGGGATCAGCCTGCCCCACTACAGCGGCGCCCAGTTCTCCGACGGCACCCACATCTCGATGTCGCAGCTGGCACCCGGGGACCTGGTGTTCCCCTCCGACCCCGGTCAGCACGTGGCCATGTACATCGGCAACGGTGAGATCATCGAGGCTCCCTACACGGGCGCCGTGGTCCACATCACCGGCCTCAGCTCGTTCTTCGTCCAGGCCGTGCGGATCAGCTGAACGGTTGGGCGGTCAACTTCTGGCCGCGTGACGCTCGTGCGTTCAGCGATGCCGGGCAGCCAGGCCCCGCAGGCCCCGGGCCACGGTGTGGCGGGCTCCCAACCGGGCCAGCGGGTCGAGGGCGCCTCCCAACCCGGCGGTGGCGACGCCGATGACGTAGCGAACCCGCGTCCGGCCGGCGCCCACCGGTTCGAGTTGCCAGTCCTCCACCATCGATGCCAGCCCGGGCGCCCTGGACTCGGTCAGGGTGAAGCTGAAGCGGGTGTCCGGTTCCCAGACGACGAACTTCTCCCTGACGGTTACGGGACCCACCCAGACCGTCCGGGTCGCTCCCACGCCAGTGGCTCGGCCATCAACCCGGGCCCGGCGCAGGCCCGGGAACCACGTGGGCCACGATTCGTGGTCGGCGAGGGTGGCGAACACGACATCGGCGCCGGCGTTCACCACCGTCTCGTCCTGGACCCGGATCGGTGCCCGGTCGATCCATTCGACGTCTCGTTCCACGAGCGAAAATGCCATGCTGCTCCCTTCGCTGGTGCCACCCAGAAAGACGCAACGACAGCGTCCCTCGGCATCGATTGAACCCAATTGAACCCAAGGTATCGGCCTCCGCCACCACCTGAACCCGTTAGCGGCCGTCCGCCACGATCGGGTCGAGAGCCGGAAGTGGCCGCTCCATAGGGTGGCTATGACCTCCCGCGATCGGCCAGGATGGTGCCCATGGCCCAGTGCCCGCACGGCTTCGCCCCCGACGACTGCCTGATCTGCGCCACACTCGCCTCGTCACGGGCGCAGCATTCGGGGAATAGCCCCGCCGTGGCGGTCGCCGACCGGGGCGAGGGGAGCCGGCGCCGGCCCTGGACCCACGGCGACCCCGATCGCGGGGCACGGACGGTGGCGGTCGTCGAGCCCGGTCGTGAACCACGGTGGCGGGCGGGCCGACCGCTGGCCACGGCCCTCCTGGTCGTCGTGGCGCTGATCGCCGTGGTGGCGGCCGTCTGGCTGGTGGCCGGGGTGGTGTTCGCCCTGCTGCGGGTCATCGAGCTCGTGGCCGTGGCCGTGGCGGCCGGGTGGATCGGCTACCGGGCCGGACACTGGCGAGGCCGCCACGACCACTGATCCTCCCCCCGATCTGGGTCTGCGTCCCCTCACCGCCCGGTCGGTGATCGCCTCGGTCCTGCTCGGCACCCATCCCCCGATCTTGGCCGTCAAGGCGTTGGTGAGGGTCGGCGAACTGTTCGGGATCGCCGAGGGCACCGTCCGGGTGGCGCTGTCGAGGATGGCCGCCGACGGCGAGCTGATCACCAACGACGGTCACTACCGGCTGGGGCCCAGGCTGGCCGCCCGCCAGGCCGACCAGGACCGGGGCCGGTGGCCGGAGGTCACCGAGTGGTCGGGAGCGTGGGAGATCGTCCTGGGAGCGGGGGGGGACGGCGATCGCCAGGCTGTCGGCGGTCGCCTCGAGGCGTTGCACCTGGCGTGGGCGGGAGGCCGGACATGGTTGCGGCCGGCCAACCTGATCCGTTCATCGTCGACACCGTGGCCGGAGGGCTGCGTTCGCTTCGACGGCCGCCCGGCGACCGACGGGGCCGATGACGGGGCCATCGTCGGGTCGCTGTGGGATCTGGACGGCTGGCAGCAGGTCGGCGCTGACCTGATCGAGGCCTATCGGGCGGCCAACGGGCCGGCCGAGCGGTTCGTGGTGACGGCCGCCATCCTGCGCCACCTGCGCACCGACCCCCTCCTCCCGCCGGCCCTGGCCGGTGCCGGCTGGCCCGCCCGCAGCCTGCGGCAGACCTATGAGGCCTTCGAAGCAGAGCTGCAGAGCCTCATGGTTGCGTCGGCGCCTGACCAGAGCACCCCGACATCCGGGCCGATCAGCCGGCGCTGACGGGCGTCGGAACGACAGGCTTGTTCGAACCCCAGGAGCCGCATGGCGGGCAGGGTGTGGCGCACGGTCATGCCAACGGATCGGCGAACGGGTCGGCACCGGGATCAGCGGCCTCCAGAGCCACGCGCGCTGAGGTCTCCGAGTCGACCCCCCCGGTCCACCGGGCGTAGCCGGTCGTCTCCAGATCGTCAGCCAGCTCCGGACCGCCGCTCTCGACGATACGGCCCCGCCACAGGACATGGACCCGGTCAGGGTGGAGCTCCCGGAGGAGCCGGGTGTAGTGGGTGATGGCCAGCACGCCGAGGTCGATCTCCTTGGTGGCCGCCTCCACCCGGCGCGACACCGCCCGTAGCGCGTCGACGTCGAGGCCGGAGTCGATCTCGTCGAGGATGGCGATGCGGGGGGCCAGGACCCCGAGCTGCACGGTCTCGTTGCGCTTGCGCTCACCTCCGGAGAGATCCACGTTGAGAGGACGGGCCAGGAACCGCTCGTCGAAGCCGACCCTGATCGCCTCGTCCACCGTGAGGGCCTCCACCTCGGAGCGGTCCCGCCCGGCGGCGACCAGGGCCTCACCCAACGTGTCCGCCAGGCTCACACCAGGAACCTCGATCGGGTACTGCATGGCCAGGAACAACCCGGCCTGGGCCCGCTTCCAGGTGGGCAGGTCCAGCAGGTCGACACCGTCGAGGGTGACCCGGCCGCCAGTCACCGTGTAGCCGGGCCGACCCATCAGCACATGGGACAGCGTGCTCTTACCCGAGCCGTTCGGTCCCATAACGGCGTGGACCTCGCCGCTGGCGACCTCCAGGTCGACGCCGTTGAGGATCTCCTGGCCGCCGACTGTAGCCGCCAGCCCGTCGATCACCAGCTTGCTCATGAGACGGTCACCACCACATCCTCACCCTTGACGACCACGTCGTAGACGGGCACCGCGGTGGTGGCGGGCAGCGACTGCGGCGACCCGTCCTCGAGAGAGAAGGCGCTGCCGTGCTTCCAGCACTCGATCATGCGGTCCTCTTCGTCGACGTCGCCCTCGGAGAGAGAGACGTTGGCGTGGCTGCAGCGGTCGCCGATGGCGTACACGTCGTCGCCGATGCGCACCACGCACACCGCGATGGGCCCGGCCATGACCCGCACTGCGGTCCCGGGGACGATATCGGCCAGGGGTAGCTGCACGACCTCGCTCACTGGTCGGTGCCCGCTGCCACCAGACCGGCCTCCACCTCCTCGGCGGCGTTGAGCTTGGCGGCGACGGCGCTGCGCAGCCAGGCGCCGATCCCGGCCACGGGCAGGGTGACGAAGATCTCGTCGAGGAACCCCAGAGCGATGAGGCGCTCCGCCACGTCGGTAGGCACCCCCCGGCTCTCCAGGTAGAACCTCTGGTCGGCGGCGATGGGACCTACGGCTGAGGCGTGGCTGCAGCGGACGTCGTTGTCCTCGATCTCCAGGTTCGGGACGGACTCGGCGTGGGCCCCCTCGTGGAGCACCAGGTTCCGGTTGGTCTGCAGGGCGTTGGTCCCCGCCGCCCCCTTCTCGACCCGGATGAGTCCGGTGTAGACCGATCTGGACTGGTTGGCCACCGCCCCCTTGTACACCAGGTCCGACGACGCCCGAGGGGCCCGGTGGTCCTGGACGGTCCGGAAGTCGTGCATCTGGCGGCCCGACCCGAAGTAGGCGGCGAGCAGGCGGGTGGTGCCACCCTGACCGGTCAACGCCGAGTCCGTCCGCAGGCGGGCGTAGTCGCCTCCGAGGGCCACCGCCGTCGATGTGAGGGTGGCGTCCCGGCCCACCCGGCTGGCCTGCAGCCCGATCTGCCAGTCCTCGGTGCCGAGCAACTGGACGTGCACGTACCGCAGGTTGGCGGCGTCGGCCACGGCGAGCTCGGTGACGGGCACCGTCAGGACGGCCCCGGTGGCGCCGTCCGCCGAAGCCATCACCTCGAGCACGGTTGCCTCGGCCTGGGACCCGATCTCGACCACCGTGCGGGGGAACGTGGCCGTGCCGGCGCCGGTCTGCACGTGCACGATCACGATCGGGGTGTCCACGACGGCGCGCGGTGCCACCCGGATCCGCAGCGGCGACGGAGCCACGGCGGCGTTGAGGGCCACGAACGGGTCCGGCTCCCCGCTGAGCGCCCCGACCACCTCCGCCTCGGTGGTGCTCAGGTCAGTCAACTCCACACCGCTCGGCAGCGCTGGGGTCTCCGTGATCCAGCCGTCCACGGTGACGATGGCGGGGGCGATGGCGTCGCTGAGCAACGCCATCACGGCTGCGGGCAGCGCCACGGGGGACTCCGGGCCCGCCGTCACCGGCCGGTAGCGGTCAAGGTCGAGAGCCTCGACCCGGCTGTAGCGCCATTCCTCGGCGCTGTCGGTGGGCAGATCTGCCGCCTCGAACCTCTGCATGGCTGCCAGACGCCGGCTGCGCACCTCTTCCGCGCCGGGTAGGGCGGTGACGACATCAGCGGTGAAGGCGGACAGAGGAACTCCAGGGTCGGCGACGGTTTGGGGACCAATCGGACAGTCTACGGGCGGGCCGGGCTTGGCGGCCAAGCCCGGCCGATCACGACCCTTCCGAGCCCTCGTCCTCGTCCTCGTCCTCGTCCGCGGCCTTCTTCGGGGAGTCGCTCTTCGGCAGGTCGAGCACGACCCGGCCGTGATCGTTGGGGTCGTAGCGGACCGGGACCGTTCCCCCGACCCTGACCGAGGAACGGGCGGACGGGGAGGGGAAGGCGGTCCTCGTCGTCACCTCGAAGGCCTCGCCGCCGGCAGTGGTGATGGCGAGCACCAGCCGGCTGCGGGTCACCGGCCCCACCGTGCGCTCGTCGACCACCGAGACGACCTTGGCGTCCGCCTTGGTCCCGGTGCGGAGCAGCTCGGGGCCCTTCGACTCGGGCTCCGCCGGCTTGGGTGTGGGTGCCGGAGGCGGAGCCGATGCGGCCGGTTGGGCCTTGCGCTCTCGCACCCGGCGCGGGTTGGGCGGCTGAGGCCGGGGTCGGCCCTGTGAGGGTCCGACCGGGCGCTGGGTCTGCATGGCCAGGCTGAGGCCGGCTACGGCGATCACGAGCACGACTGCGAGAGCGACCGCGGCGGTCATGGCCGAATGCTACCGGTCCGTTGCCCCGTCACGGGCCCAGGGCGGGCCCGGTGCGACCCGGCGAGAGCCCGGTCAGCGCCGCCACGGCGGCGAGCGCCGCAACTTCTGCCACCACGGCTCCCGGGCGGCGGCCACGGCCTCGGCCCGGCGCCGGCGGGTCTCCTCCGCCACGATCTCCGAACCGGCGGCGTTGATGACCTCATCGGCGGTGACGAGCAGGTCGGCGGCACCAGCGCCGAACTCGCCGTCGTCGCCGGCGCCCGGCCCACCGATCAGGTCGGCCCGGGTGAACCCGGCGTCGCCGATCCGCTTGGTGTACCGGGGACAGTGCTCCGGGCACCGCCACGGAGCCTCCGGGGCCAGGTCGAGGGCGCAGAACCGGGCCACATCACCTGACCGATAGGTCCGGGTCTGGAAATACTTGCAATCGTCCCGCATCGGCACCGTTCCATGGTGCCACTCCCGACGGGCCAATCGCAGCCCGATCAGCCGATCGAGCCCTCCATCTGCAGCTCGATGAGGCGGCTCCACTCGACCGCGTACTCCATCGGCAGCGTTCGGGTCACCGGCTCGATGAACCCGTTGACGATCATGCTCATGGCCTGCTGCTCGGACAGGCCCCTGCTCATCAGGTAGAAGAGCTGGTCGTCACCCACCTTGGAGACCGTGGCCTCGTGACCGACCTCGGCGTCCTGTTCCCCCACCTCGATGTAGGGATAGGTGTCGCTGCGGGAGGTGTCGTCGAGCAGGAGGGCATCGCAGCGCACGAAGCTCTTCGACTTGCGGGCCCCTTCTTCGAAGCGGACCAGGCCCCGGTAGGAGGTCCGTCCGGCATCCTTGGAGATGGACTTGGAGATGATCGTCGAGGAGGTCTCCGGGGCGGCGTGAACCATCTTGGCCCCGGCGTCCTGGTGCTGGCCGGCGCCGGCGTAGGCCACGGAGAGCACCTCACCCGAGGCCTTGGGGCCCATCAGGTACACGGCGGGGTACTTCATGGTCAGGCGACTGCCGATGTTGCCGTCGATCCACTCCATGTGGGCCTCGGCGTCACAGCGGGCCCGCTTGGTGACCAGGTTGTAGACGTTGTTGGACCAGTTCTGGATGGTCGTGTAGGTCACCCGACTCGACTTCTTGCAGATGATCTCCACCACCGCTGAGTGCAGGGAGTCGGAGGAGTACACCGGGGCAGAGCAGCCTTCGATGTAGTGCACCTGGGCGCCCTCGTCGGCGATGATCAGCGTCCGCTCGAACTGGCCCATGTTTTCCGAGTTGATCCGGAAGTAGGCCTGCAACGGCATCTCCACCTTCACCCCGGGCGGCACGTAGATGAAGCTGCCCCCCGACCAGGTGGCCGTGTTGAGCGAGGCGAACTTGTTGTCGTTGGCCGGGATCACCGTGCCGAAGTACTGCTTGACCAGGTCGGGGTATTCCCGCATGGCGGTGTCCATGTCGCAGAACAGCACGCCCTGAGCTTCGAGATCCTCGCGGTTGCGGTGGTAGACGACCTCGGACTCGTACTGGGCGGTGACCCCCGCCAGGTACTTGCGCTCGGCCTCGGGGATGCCGAGCTTGTCGTAGGTGTCCTTGACCGACTGGGGAAGCTGGTCCCAGGCGTTGACCTGCTTGTCGATGGGCTTGATGTAGTAGTAGATGTTGTCGAAGTCGATCCCGGACATGTCGCCGCCCCAGCGGGGCATGGGCCGCCGCTCGAAGTAGCGCAGCGCCTTGAGGCGCTTGTCGATCATCCAGTCCGGCTCGCCCTTCATCCACGACATCTCCTTGACCGTCTCCGCCGAGATGCCCTTCTTGGGCTTGTAGACGTAGTAATCCTCGGTATCACTCCAACCAAGCTTGTACCGACCGAGATCGAGTTCTGTCGTTGTCATGATGGTGGTACCTCCGCTTGGGGACGCCCCGCCTCCGAACCGAACCGGCTCCGGCGAGGTATTTCTCCTACGTTGATAGTAACAACGTTGGTCCGGCTAGGTGTCAGAACCTTTCAGCTGCAGGTAACCAGCCTTGCCGGGTCCCCGCCCGGGCCCCCGGCGGCGAGGACCCGGCCCAGGTGCTGGCCCCGTTCGGACTCGCTCAGATAGGCAAGCGTCGACCGGTACGCCTCCCGCGACACCAGCGTGCGGCGGCGGGCGTCCATGGCGTTGGGGCCCATGGCCACACTCATCCGCCGGGTGGGCTGGAACGCGGTCACCTCGCTCCCCCGCCGCCGGACGTGGCGGACCTCCCGGGCCAGTTGCTGGCGGGCCAGCTGCCGCACGGCGATGTCGACGCCGATCCCCGGCCAGCGCGACGCCCACGACATGGGCGAGCTGACGATGATCATGTCGAGGCCGAGGTCGGCCACGAGCGACAGGTTGACCATGGACCGGACCCCGCCGTCGACGTAACGGTCGCCGGCGATAAGGACGGGGCGGAAGTACGACGGGATGGCACACGAGGCGGCAACCGCCTGACCGACGGTGGCGGGCGGTGCCCCTTCCCGGCCGAACACCACCCGGCGGCCGTCGCCCAGGCGCACCGAGCAGATCCACATCGGGCGGTCCGACCATCGACCTTCGTAGGCGGAGTCCAGGCCCACCGACAAGGCCTCGGTCGGCACCACCCCCGCCGGGAGGAACGCGGCGACCAGGGATGCCGGGTTCATCGACCACGGGTGAAGCAGCCCGTGGCGGACGGCGGCCAGGTCGGCGAAGGGCCGATAGCCGAACAGGGCCCGGGTGCGGGCCCGGGGGTTGTGCAGCGCACCCCGTTGGCGGATGGCCGCCCCCTCCGCCGAGAGGGCCCGACCCTCGCTGATGGCGGTCAGGTCCGTCGCCGGCAGGCCCCGGCGGAGCATGGCCGCGGTCAACGAGCCGGCGGAGGTCCCGACGATCACCTCGGCCGTGCGCGGATCCCATCCGGTCGCCTCCTCGATGGCCGCCAGGACCCCCCCGTGGTAGGCCAGTCCGACCGATCCGCCTGCGCCGAGAACCAGACCAATGCGGGGCACGGGGGTCGAGACTAGGGCGCAGCGGACGGTTGCGGCACGCCCGGTCAGCTTGGCGTCGAACGAGACCGTCGCCCGTCGTTCGAGGGCGCCTTCTCCGGCTTGGCCGCCGCTGCCAGCACCGACACCAGCATGACGGCACCGGTGATCATCACGATGTACTTCGTCGTGGGTGGTTCCACCAGAAAGCTGGTCCCGATGACGAACAGGCTGGTGGCGATGGCGAACAGGTAGTCCAGAGGTGCCTTTTTGGCGGCGGGAGGCATGACCGCCGAGCGTAGTCCCGGGCTCCCGCCCGCTACGACTTGGCCATCTCCGCCAGTTGGCCGATGAGACGGGCGAGGGTCTGGTCCCCGATCGGGATGGGGGTGACCTGGAGGTGGGTGACACCGGCCGCGGCCATGGCTTCGATCCGCTCGGCGACGTAGGAGGCGGGCCCGACCAGTGAGGTCAGCTCCAGGAACTCGGCGGGGACCTTGGCCTCCGCCTCCTTCTTGTGCCCCGCCAGGTAGAGGTCCTGGATCTCCTCGGCCTCCTGCTCGTAGCCGTACCGGCAGGCAAGGGTGTTGTAGAAGTTCTTGCCCTTGGCCCCCATGCCGCCGACATAGAGGGCGACCATGGGCCGGGCCAGCTCCCGCAGGGACACGACGTCGTCACCCTCGCCGATGGCCAGCATGGTCCCGGCCGAGATCTGCAACGGTCCAAGGGCCGGATCCCGCCTGGCGGTGCCGGTGTCGAGGGCGTCGCCCCACACCAGCTTGGCCCGCTCCGGTATGAACAGGATGGGCAACCAGCCGTCAGCCACCTCGGCCGTCAGGGCCACGTTCTTCTCCCCCAGCGCAGCGATCCACACGGGGATCCGGGAACGAACCGGATGGGCGATGATCTTGAGCGCCTTGCCCAGGCCCGTCCCCTGGTCCGGGGGAAGGGGCATGGTGTAGTACTTGCCGTCGTGGGCCAACGGTTGCTCCCGAGCCCACACCTCGCGGCAGATCTCGATGATCTCACGGGTCCGACCGAGGGGAGCGTCATAAGCGACGCCGTGCCAGCCCTCGATCACCTGGGGCCCCGAGGCGCCGAGACCGAGCTGGAAACGGCCCTCGGACAGGGCGTCGAGGCCGGCCGCGGTCATGGCGATCAGGGTCGGGGTCCGGGTGTAGATGGGCAGGATGCCCGAGGCGATCTGGACCTTCTCCGTGAGGGCGGCCAGGTAGCCCATCATGCTGGGACCGTCGAACCCGTAGGCCTCCGCCACCCACACCAGGTCGAGACCGGCCTGCTCCATCTCGGCCACCTGGCGGGCTGACTCCCTGAAGCCCTTGTCGTAGCTCAGGATGGTGCTGATCTGCATGACGCCTCCCCGGTCGGGCTGGTGCGTCAGTGTACGGCCCCGACCCGCGGCGATCGCCGGGGCCCGCTGCCCACTAGGTTCGCCGGCCATGGCTGGAAGGGTGTGGCGGGAAGGGCGTTCCCGCCGGTTGGCGCCGCGGACGTACCGTCTTGGCCTGGTCGTGGGCTTCGGTCTGTTCCTGGCGGCATGGGTGGGTGCCAACCCCCCCGGTGCTGCCCCGGACGAGGCCGCCCACTTCACCAAGGCGATCGGTACGGCAACGGGACAGGGAATCGGCCAGCCGACCGCCCCGGCCGCCACTGCCTCACTACGGGACCGGTTTCTGTCCCAGAACACGCGGTCGTTCGCCCTCCCAGGTGACATCAGCCCCGATCCGCGCTGGGCCTGCGAAGCCTTCACGACGCACAGCGCCTCCTGCCTCGACCGACCCACCCATCCCGGCTCGAACGTCGCCGGTGGTCGCAGCATCAGCCTCGTAGGTCTCTACCCGGAGCCTTCCTACCTGCCGATGGGTCTCGCCGCCCGCGCCGCCAGCTCACCGGGTGCCGCGCTGTACGCCGGACGAGCAGCGGGAGCACTCCTCTGCCTTCTCCTTCTTGGCATCGCCGCCGTCGCGTTCGCCGACGGATGGCTCCTGGTGGGACTGCTGGCGGTGACCTCACCGATGGTGCTGTTCCTGGCCGGCTCCGTGACGACCGGCGGCATCGAGATCTGTGCCGGCATCGCCCACGCGGCAACGGTCCTCGCCCTGGTCCGACGCTCACACGACCGCAGGATCTGGCTGGCGTATGCCGTCTCCGGGGTCGCCCTGGCCCTCACCCGTCAGTTCGGGCCGATCTGGGTGCTCGCCGACCTGTGCGTGGCGGCTGGCCTTCTCGGCCGGCCCGGTCTCCGAGCCGCGGTCATCGACGGGGGCAGGGCGGCTGTCGGGTCGTTGACGGTCGTCGGGCTGGCGGCCTTGACGACGATCGGTTGGGATGCCATCGCCCTGCCTACGGTCGTCCCCTCGTTCTCCGTCGTCCTCCACCAGGTGGGTCCGGCGTTCAGCCAGTGCTACCGGTCGGTTCCGCAGCTCTTCGGTGTCTTCGGGTGGCTGGACACGAAGCCTCCGGGAGTAACGTCGGACCTGGCTCTCGCCGTCTACGCCCTGATCCTGGTGGCGGCCCTCGCTCTCGGAAGTCTGCGCCAGCGCCTGGTTCTCGTCTCATCGCTGGCCGCAATCGTGGTGGGGGCCGTCCTGGTCGACGCGGTCACGCAACTCCCCTTCGGCTTCGGGCTCCAAGCCCGCTACGTGATGCCCCTGACGGCGATGACCTTGCTCCTGGCCGCATGGGTGGTGCACGACCGGGTCGGGCGCCGGGCGTCGCTCGTGCCTCGCGTGTTGAGTGCCGTCCTGGTCGGCGAGCTCGGCGTCGCCTGGCTGGCGAACTCCCGCCAGGCTGCCGGTAGTGCTCAAGGCCCTCGGCTGTTCTTCCAGCACCCGCAATGGTCCCCGCCGGGCGGGTGGGTGCCGTGGATCGTCGTCGCCGCGGTGGCGGGCCTGGTCATGCTTGGAGCGATCTGCTGCCAGCCAGCGGATCGGGCCGAATCCCCCCAGCTCTGACCCGCAACCCGCGCCGGGAGATGAACCGAACGTCCGGTTCACGCCAACGGGAACACCTCGTCGGCCATGGTGGCGGCCAGCGCCCTGTCAACCGGGTCAGACGGATCACCGATGAACAACGCCAGCCGCCCGCCACCAGGCACCGGGTTGCGTACCAGTTGCCCCCTGGCAGCCCCGGCATCCGGCGCGGACGCCCGGTCCGTCAAGAGCACGACGGCGCCGCCTCGACGGACAGCGTCGAGGGCATCTTCGAGGTCGTCGGCGACCCCCGCCCGATGCTCCCCGGAGGGCGGCAGCCCCGATGGCGGTTGGCTCATCGCCGGTCCAGCGTACGGCGACGGCCGAGCCGGCGCTTGCCGATTGTCGCCGCCGGCGTGCCAGGCTCGGACCATGACCGATGTTGGATCGCCGCTCCCCCAGCCCCCCGCCGCCCCCCGGCGACCTCACACCTTGGAGGCCCACGGCGACGAGCGCGTCGACGCCTGGTACTGGATGGCCGACCGGGATGATCCGGAGGTGATCGCCTACCTGGAGGCGGAGAACGCCTACACCGAGGCTGCGCTGGGCGGCACCGCCAAGCTTCAGGAGGCATTGTTCGAGGAGATGAAGGCCCGTGTGGTGGAGACGGACGCCAGCGCTCCGTCCCCCCACGGCCCGTGGTGGTACTGGACCCGAACGGTTGAGGGAGCCCAGTACCGGTCCTACCGCCGCCTCGCTGACCCGGGCCGCAGTGGCGACGCCGCCGAGCTGGCCGCCGCCGCCCGCCGGGGCGCCCTCGAGGGCGAGGAGATCGTTCTCGATGAAAACGTGCTGGCCGAGGGTCACGACTATTTCGCTCTGGGCGTGTTCGACATCAGCCCCGATCACACGGTCCTGGCCTACGCCACCGACACGGACGGCTCCGAGCGCTACCGGCTGCGGTTCCGAGATCTGCGCACCGACGAGGATCGGCCCGACGAGGTCGACGACGTCACCTACGGCTCGGCGTGGGCGGCGGACAATCGGACCCTCTTCTACGTCCGCCCCGACGAGGCCATGCGCCCGTGGCAGGTGTGGCGCCATGTGCTCGGCACGCCCACCAGCGAGGACGTGTTGGTGCACAGCGAGCCGGACGAGCGCTTCTTCGTCTCCGTGAGCCTGACCCGGTCCGAGCGCTTCGTCGTCGTCATCGCCGAGTCGAAGATGACGTCGGAGGCCAGGGCGGTGGAGAGCTCCCGACCCACCGACGCGCCGACGGTCATCCTCCCCCGCCGCCAGGGGGTCGAGTACGACGTCGAGCATGCGAGGTGGGCGGACGCCGGCGACGTGTGGCTCGTCCGGACGAACGCGCCGGGCCCCGACGGGGTGGCCGCCACCAACTTCGCCGTTTCCCGCCTGGCCGCCTCCGTGAGCGATGGGGGCGGGTGGGATGACCTGATCCCCGTGATCGCCCACCGCCCGGAGGTGAAGGTCGAGGCGGTCGAAGCGTTCCGCTCCCATCTGATCGTCTCCGAACGAGCGGCCGGGATCGAACAGCTACGGGCGCTTCCCCTGGCCGATGACGGCCCGCCCGTCGACTCGTCCCCGGGAGTCGGCGGGTGGCTGATCGACCAGCCTGACCCGGTGTTCAGCCTGACCGGCGGGCTCAACGCCGAGTGGGACGCCGACCGGTACCGCTTCGGCTACACGTCGCTCACCACCCCGCTGTCGAGCATCGACTATCACGTGGCGACCCGCCGCCGCCAGGTGGTCCGGGTCCAGCCCGTCGAGGGCGGGTACCGGCCCGAGGATTATCGCACCGAGCGGGTCTGGGCGACGGCGGCGGACGGCACCGAGGTTCCGATCTCGTTGGTGGCCCGGGCCGACGCCCCGGTGGACGGGACGGCCCCCTGTCTCCTCTACGGCTACGGATCCTACGAGATCACCATCGACCCGACGTTCTCAGCCCTGCGGGTCAACCTGCTGGAGCGGGGGTTCACCTTCGCCATCGCCCACGTGCGGGGGGGCGGCGAGCTCGGACGGGAGTGGTACGAGCAGGGCCGGCTGGACCGCAAGCCCAACACGTTCTCCGATTTCATCGCCTGCGCCGAGCACCTGGTGGCCACCGGCTGGGCCGCCGCCGGCCGCCTGGTCATCCGGGGCGGAAGCGCAGGGGGCCTGCTGATGGGAGCGGTGACCAACGAGCGCCCCGATCTCTGGCGGGCCGTCGTCGCCGAGGTGCCATTCGTCGACGTGGTGACCACCATGTCCGACACGTCGCTGCCGCTCACCGTCACCGAGTGGGAGGAGTGGGGCAACCCGCTCGACGACCCCAAGGCTTACCGGGTCATGGTTTCGTACTCCCCCTACGACAACGTGGCGGCCACCGCCTACCCGGCCATGTATGTCACCGGTGGGCTCAACGATCCCCGGGTCGGCTACTGGGAACCGGCGAAGTGGGTGGCCAAGCTCCGGTCGCTGCGCCGGCCCCACCCGGACGGCAGCGATCGCCTGTTGATCCTTCGCACGGAGATGGGCGCCGGCCACCAGGGAGCATCGGGCCGTTACGACACCTGGCACGACGAGGCCCGGGTCCAGGCCTTCATCCTCACCCAGGTCGGCATCGACACCTGAGCGACGCCCGATGGTGACGGGCCACCCGCCTCACGAGTGGTGCCGCTCCGCCTTCCGGTGAGCCGTGCCATGCTGGGGGAGTGGAGACCGTCGTCGACCGTGCCCTTGACTTGGAAGACCTTCTCGCCACCCCCGACGACGGCAACCGCTACGAGGTGCTGGACGGCGCCCTGGTCATGACGCCTCCGCCTGGAACAAGTCACCAGCACGTGGTGGGCGAACTTTTCGTGCTGCTCCGCCAAGTGGCCCGACCGCTCGGCCTCCGGACCTTCGTTGCCCCCGTGGCCTGGCGGATCGGTCCCGGCCAGGTGCCCGAGCCCGACTTGCTGGTGGCCGCTACCGAGGCGGTGGCCGAGCGCGCCATCGTGGCCCCTCCTCTCCTGGTTGTCGAGGTACTCTCCCCCACCGGACGGAACCGGGATCTGTCCGAGAAGCGGCGTATCTACGCCGAAGGCGGTGCCACATGGTACTGGCTGGTCGATCCGGCCTTCCCGAGCCTCACCGTCCTACGCCTCGCCGGGCAGGCCTACGAGCAACAGGCTCTGATGGAGGGCAGTGCCCCTTACATCACCGAGGAGCCTTTCCCCGTTCGAGTCGTTCCCGCCGAGCTGCTGCGCTGACGGCCGGTCGGGGAGCGACGGAGCGCTCGCCCCTTCCCGTAGGATCGGCCCGGCCATGTTCTTCCTGGTACCGCGCGTCACCGTCCTGCTGCTGGTGGCGTTCTTCGTCCTCCTGGCGGTGCGGGCCTGGCGCCGAAAACGCTTTGTGAGACGGCCGCCGCGCCTGACCCGTTGGGCCGTACAGCTCGGCCAGCGCTCCGGCCGGCGCTCACGCCGGCTAGGGGACAAGGCGGGGTCGGGAACTCAGAGCGACAGCTTCAGACCCTCGTAGGCCATGATCACCTCCGGCCCCTGCGACCCGGCGATCCGCTTGGCCTCCAAGGCGATGGCGTCGAGGGCGTCGTCGTCGTGGCTGGGGTCGTGATGAAACAGCGCCAGGGTCTTGACCCCGGCCTGGCGGGCCACGGAGACGGCATATCCGACCGTGCCGTGGCCCCAGTGGGACTTCTCGACGAACTCGTCGGGGGTGTACTGAGCGTCATGAACCAACACGTCCGCCCCTTCAGCCAGCTCCAGGACGCCGTCGGCCACCGTCTCGAGGTCAAGGGGAGCCTGGTGGTCGCTGATGTAGGCCACGCTCGCGCCACCCCACGCCACCCGGTAGCCGACCGTCGGCCCGGTGTGGGGAACCGGCCGGATGCGGACCTTGGCGTTGCCGATGGCCAGGTCAGCCTCGTCGTGATCGTGGAACACGAACTGGCCCCTCAGATCGGAGAACCGGACGGGGAAGTACGGGGGGCGCATGAAGCCGCCGAAGACCTCTTCGAGACCCTGGTCGTGGACCGGTCCGTAGATGTCGAGGCGGGCCCCGACGCGGTCGATGGGCGGGAAGAACGGGAGGCCCTGCACGTGGTCCCAGTGGATGTGGGTGACCAGAGCCGTCCCCCGGAAGGAGCCGTCGGTGGGCTGGGTCTTGCCGAACACCCGCAGCCCGGTGCCGAGGTCGAACAGGATCGGGTCCTCCCCCTCCATTCGGAGCACGACGCAGGCGGTGTTGCCCCCATACCGCTGGTTCTCAGCCGACGGACAAGGGCACGAGCCCCGAACGCCGTAGAACTCGATTTGCAACGATCCCCCTATCCTGCGGTTTTTTGAAGGGTACCCACGGTAGACCGTTTCCAAAGGTGGTGCGGCGCAGGACACCTCCGTCAACCGCCGCATCGCCGTAGTCTGTTGGAGCGGTGACAGCATTCGACCTTCGACCCGCCTCCCCAGCCGACATCGCCGAGCGGGGCGACGCGGAACGTACTGACCTCCCTTTCATGGTGTACCGCGACCCGTCGGGTCGACAGCAGATCTTCCTCCTCGCTACCAGCGTCGGAAGTGTCACCATCGGCAGGCGCGCCGACAGCGACCTGCCACTCGTGTGGGATCCCAATGTGTCACGGGTTCACGCTCAACTCGAGCCCATCGGCGGGGAGTGGGCCATCGTCGACGATGGCTTGTCCCGCCAGGGCACGATGGTCAACGGTAGGAAGCTGTCAGGGCGACTGCGTCTCCACGACCGGGATGTGATCACGATCGGGCTGACTCCACTGCTCTATCGCTGCCCCCCCGACCCGGCCGGCTCGACTGCCGCCGGTCGCCAGGACCGGCCACCCCCACAGCTCACCGACACCCAGCACCAGGTCCTGATCGCCCTGTGCCGGCCATGCTTGAAGCCCGACGTCCTGGTGCCTCCTGCCTCCAACCGCCAGATCGCCAACGAGGTCTTCCTGAGCGTCGACGCGGTGAAGGCCCATCTCCGCGCCCTGTTCGTCAAGTTCAACATCGGTCAGCTCCCGCACAATGAGAAGCGGGTGTCGCTGGTGGGGGAAGCCATCCGATGCGGCTCGGTCACACGTAGGGCCTTCTAGCGACACGGGCAGCAACTACCGGAGATGGCGAGCCGCGGCAGCGAAGATGACCGTCTCCGCCTCGGTGATGGGGAACGCGGGTGGGGCTCCGGCGGAGAGGTCGGGTGGGGCGCCGGTGAAGTACAACTCGATGCGCGTCAGCTCTGCGCCCTGAGCCACATACACATCGATGTAGAAGAAGTTCCGGTAGGGGCCGCCGCCCGAGGGGACGAAGACGTACTCGTCTCGGAAGGCGGCGGTGGCCTGGGCGTTTTGGGCTGGGGAGGGGATGGGCACCACCGAGTCGAGCATCGCCCGGCCGCTTTTGAGCTTGGGCGGTTCGGCATGCAGGAAGGCGCTACGACAGGCAGAGGCACCAGGTTCCCGGTACTCGGCGACCTTCCGATCAGCCGGAACGTTCGGCTCGATCAGCTCGTAGATGGCGAAGCCGGGGCTCTGGAAAGCCACATCCGCAAACGGCACACGCATCTCGGCGCCGGTGGTGTGGGAAATGCAGTGGCCTTCGGCAATCTCCGTTGGGTCTGTCACTCGAGACGGCGCCGCCCCGTCAACAGAGACGGTTCCCTTTTCCGACCAGTCGGTGGCGAGCGAGGAAACGTCGCTGAAGCGCAAGAGCTGGCTCCTGGCTGCGGCGAGTGCAGTCGGGATGGGCGGTGCCGCGGCGTGACCTCCGCACCCGCCCAACACGGGCAGGACGACGAGCATCGCCATGACCGCAGCGAGCCGGGATCGAACCCGACCCCCGTCGGGGCGCTCGTCGGCAGATGTCATCGCCCTGCCACTCTCTCAGGCCCTCCTCCGCTCCGGAAGCCCCCCTGGGGTGAACAGACCCACACCTCGGTGCGCCTGGCCGGGGAGTCAGGGCAGGCAGAGCCGGCCGGCGCCGTCCATGGCAGCCAGGCCGTCGTCGACCAGAGTGGCCGCGACCCGCGCCGCCCGGACCGGATCCTCGGGCCATCCCGCCGCCTCCGCTACCGCCCTGCGCCCGACCGGCCCGGCGATCAGGGCAGCCACCAGCCGGCCCCGTCCCTGGCGGTCCGAGCCCCCGAACCGACTCTGCAAGCCCGACGCCCCGGCCGTCCCCGATGCCGGGTCCGGGTCCCCTCGTCCTCCGTCATGCCAGCGACACAGGCCCGGTTCGGCCAGCGGGCAGCTACCGCATGCCGGTCGCCGGGCCGTGCAGATCGTCGCTCCCAGGTCGAGCATGGCCGAGTTCCAAACCCAGGCCCGGCCGGCGAGCACGACCGAGTCGGCCAGCACCTGGGCCTCTTTGGCAGCTAAGCGCCGACCGGCGAACGCCCGGGCCAGGACCCGGGCGGCGTTGGTGTCGAGGATCCCGACGGGGCGTTCGAAGGCAAAGGCCAGCACGGCGCGGGCCGTATAGGACCCGATTCCGGGAAGGTCCAGCAACGATCCCATGTCATCGGGCACCCGACCGCCGTGGCGTTCGACGATGGTCTCGGCACAGGCGTGGAGGCGCACGGCCCGGCGGTTGTAACCGAGCCCCTGCCACGCTCCGATGACCTCGCCGGGACGGGACCGGGCCAAGGCCCCAGGGTCGGACCAACGGTCCATGAAGGCCAGGAACGGTCCGATCACCCGGGCCACCTGGGTCTGCTGCAACATGGTCTCACTGACCAGAATTGCCCACGGATCCCGGGTCCGGCGCCAGGGCAGGTCCCGGCGGGTCCGCTCCGACCAGGCCAGCAGACTCTCGGCCCGCGGAGTGGCCGTCAACCCCAGATGCTCTCGTCGTAGGGCCGCTGGCGCTCTGGGGCGGCGGCGCGCCTCCAGACCATGGCCTTGCGCCGGAAGTAGCAGACCTCCTCGCCGCGCTGATTGATACCCTTGGTCTCCACCGTCACCACGCCCCGGTCGGGCTTCGACGACGACTCTCTTCGCTCCAGGACCCGGCTCTCGGCGTAGATGGTGTCGCCGTGGAAGGTGGGCCGGGGGTGGATGAGGCTCTCCACCTCCAGGTTGGCGATGGCCGAGCCGCTGACGTCGGGCACGCTCATGCCCAGCACCAGGCTGTAGACCAGGTTGCCGACCACCACGTTGCGGCCCTGAGGCGTCTCGTGCTCGGCGAACCACGCGTTGGTGTGCAACGGGTGATGGTTCATGGTGATCATGCAGAACAGGTGGTCGTCGTACTCGGTGATGGTCTTGCCCGGCCAGTGGCGGTAGATGTCGCCGGGCTCGAAGTCCTCGAAGTAACGGCCGAAGGGACGGTCGTAGGTCGTCATCTGTTGCTCCATCACTGGGGCCACCTGGGGTGCCGTCAAAGAAGAAGCGTAACCGCCTTCGGCCTCGCAGACCCGAGGCCGGCCCAACACAGGCTGGACGTTCGGAGCGACCGCCGGTATCACGTCAAAGGCTCACTGCTCAATGGGGACATTGGCGACGGTTGGTCCCCCGTTGGGGAGTTGCACGGTGAGGGAAGCCACTCCGGCGGCCGGTGTTGCGTAGTAGGCCCAAATGCGCAGACTCTGTCCCTGCGGGACCTCGGCCCCGCCGCCGTTGAAATCGGAGCTCAGCGCGGTGTTGTTCTCCACGCCCGAGAACCCTGGGGCAGAGGCCGTACGGTAGGTCGTGCCGGTCCCTCCTGCGAACAGTGTGAAGCCATCGTCGGCATCACCACCATGGGCCGCGAAAGCGTCCGATGCGGAGCACCCGGAGCTGGGGTCGCCGGAATGGGTGCAGATGGCCGACGCGTCGAGGACCACGAGGGATCCGTCCCGTCGCAGCCCGTTCACCGTGACCTGCCAGGTGTCGGGGCCGGTGTCGCGGCCGGTCTCGCCGAAGGCATAGCTGACGGTGCGGGCGGACGGCGCGCTGGGCTGGCTGGGCGGGGGCGCCGCCGGGGTGGCTGCCGGCTTGGGCGACATCGTGTAGGTGATGGTCACCCGGCGGTTCGTGGCCCGTCCCGCCGGGTTGTCCGAGCCGTCGGGGTTCCGGTTGGGGGCGACCGGGTCGGCGTCGCCGTCGCCGGATGGTTGCAGGGTGACGGGAGCTCCGTTGACGAGCGGCTGGAGGGCGGCGACGACGGAGGCGGCCCGCTGCTGAGAGAGGCCCTGGTTGTAGGCAGCGTCGCCGATGTTGTCGGTGTAGCCCACGATGGCCACCTGTCCCGACGCCTGGGCCTTGATGTTGGTGGCCACCCCTTGGAGGAGTTGCTGGGAGGCAGGCGACAGGCTGGCCTGATTGAAGGCGAAGAGCACGTCGGCGGAGAGGGTCACCGTCTGCTGGTCTCCTGTCCCCTGCTGAAGCTCTGCGTACGAGCTGGAGTCGACCACCAGATCCTGCACGTCCAGGTTGATGCCGGAGGTGTCGGCGCTGGTGTCGGGGCGGTCGAAGGGCACCGAGTTGGCGGTGGGCTGCCAGGGTCCAGCCTCGGTGGTGATGGGCACACCGACGATCTCCGGCCCGTCGCCGGGTACGACGATGTCGACGACGGTGACCGACGGAGGGGGAGCGGCGAAGGTCTCCCACGCCGCGGTGTCCTGACCGGAGGTGAGGCTGCTGGCCTCGATGGTCGACACGAGGTAATCCCCCTTGGGGTCCTCCACCGGCTTGTACCACTTCCTGGCCACCGGGTCGACCAGGCTGATCCCGGTCGTGGTGTTGAACGGCCCGGGTCCGCTGAACACTCCCTCGGTGTCACAACCTCCTTCCGCCAGGCAGGCGATGCGCAGGTCGAGGCGGAGGTAGGGGCCGTCGCGGTACAGGCCCACGATCCCCATCTTGTACGGGGCGGCCGACTGGCCCGACGACGAGTTGTCGGCGATCTGGAACGTCACGGTGCGTTCCGGCATGGCGTGGCCGCCGTTGCCGGCTTTGGGGGTCGAGGTGGTCCCTGAGCCCTCCGGTGCCAAGCGGGGGGACCGGTGGGCGGCGACGTTGCGGGACCTACCGCCTCCACCTGAGAGGGATACTGCTGCGGCTGTCCCCCCGGCGACGAGGGCCACCGCGGTGGCGACCGCCAGCGTGGTCCTCTTCCAGCGTCGCTCAGAGCGGGCCGGGGTTACGGGCTGCGGCGACCCCGGATACGGCGCGGCAGCGCCAGGCTCCGGCGTCGTGGCGGTGAGCGCCGCCCGGGCCGCGCCGGCCAATTCGCCGGCGGTGGAGAAGCGGGCCGCGGGGTCTTTGGCGGTGGCCCGGGCGATCACCGCATCGAGACCCGAGGGCACACCGGGCACCCTTGGATGGATGGGAGCGATGACCTCGTTGACCGCCGCGTAGAGCTTGGCCGCGGTGTCGGGCCTGGGGTAGGGAACGGTGCCCGTCAGGGCGGTGTAGAGGAGGGCGCCCAGGGCGTAGATGTCGGTGCGGGCGTCCACCGGACCGCCGGAGACCTGCTCGGGGGCGACGTAGTCGACGCTGCCCACCCATCCGGCCGTGCCCGTCAGCTCGGCGTCGGCGCCCAGCCGTTTGACCAGGCCGAAGTCGCTCAGGTAGGCGTGTTCGACCCCGTCCCGGTTCTCGATCAAGACGTTGGCGGGCTTGACGTCGCGATGCACCAGGCCGGCGGCGTGGGCGGCGTCGAGGGCGGCGGCCACCTGGGCGACCAGATCCACGGCTCGTTCGGGCGCCAAGGGCCCCTCGTCGTTGAGGAGCCGGCGCAGATCGGGGCCGTCCACCAGGCGCATAGAGACGAACAGCCGCCCGGCATTGTCCTCGCCCGCCTCGTACACGGTGATCACATTGGGATGATCGAGCGAGGCGGCCAGGGTCGACTCACGCCGGAACCGCTCCCGGAAAGCGGGATCGGCGGCGAAGTGGGGGGCGATCACCTTGAGGGCCAGGATGCGCTCCAAGCCGAGCTGGGTGACCCGGTACACCGTGCCCATCCCCCCCCGCCCGGCCACCGCCTCGATCCGATACCCGCCGACCTGGCTGCCAAGGGCGAGCTCAGCCGTTGGCGGGTCGGGCTGCGCCGGCGCCGACCAACCCCCCCCGGTGCCCTCGCCAGATGTCATACCGGCGAGTCTCGCAGGGCCCCATCCCCGACGGAACCCACCCTGGGGTGATCAAACCAACACCTGCGAACGTCGACCCGCTGTCCCGTGGTCCGTGCGCTGCTACCTTGCTGGCGGCGGCATTCCAACGATTGCATGGAGGTTCCGGCAATGCGAAGGGCGGTGATGCTGGTCTCCGTCGCTCTCCTGGGAGCCTTCGCAACGGGCTGCGGCGCCCACGGCACCGTCGCCACCGTTGCGCGCCACCCTCCGAGTTGTTCCATGGCGCCGGCCCGATTGGTGAGCTCGACGTTGGGTCTGGCAGCCGGCGACCCCATGATCGTCGCCCGGCCTCCGGTGCTGGTCTGCGAATACCCCCAAGGCGGAGTGCAGTCCCAAACCCTCTCCGTACGCTTCCAGACAGGAATCACCAGCGACATGGACCGCGCCGGCATCGAGAACGCGCCGCCGCCACGTTTCCAACCCGTAACGGGCTTGGCCGACTACGCGGCGACAGCGATCCAGAACGGCATCCGGGTCCTCGACGCGGACAAGTACTCCATCGATCTCAGTGTGGACGCGCCGGCGAGCGTGAGTCTGAACGACGAGAAGCGGCTCGTACGCTCAGTCTTCGCCCAGCTGGGCTAGAGCCGGTCCGCAGAATGCCTCGGAGGTGGCGGTCTTTCCACCCCAGGGGGGGTATCGCGCGGCGAAGGCCGATGAGAGACTCCGTTCATGACATCGAGTGACGATCAAGACGGCTTCGCCGACTGGGGCCACCCCGCGGCCGTCCCCTCCGACGGCGAGGCCGGCGACCTCGGCCCGGGCACCCAGATCGGGGGCTACCGGATCGAGGCGGTGGCCGGCGGGGGCGGGATGGGCACGGTCTACCGCGCCACCCAGCTCGGTTTGGGACGCACCGTGGCCCTCAAGGTGATCGCCGCCCAGTTCGCCGCCGACCCGAGCTTCCGGGAACGTTTCCGACGCGAGTCACGCCTGGCCGCCTCCTTGGATCACCCCAACGTCGTCACCGTGCACGAGGCCGGCGAGGACGCTGGGCGACCGTTCGTCTCCATGCGCTTCGTGGACGGACCCAACCTGCGCCAACTCCTCGACACCGAAGGGCCCCTGCCGCCGGCGCGGGCCATCACCGTGATCGCCAAGGTGGCCGCCGCCCTCGATGCCGCCCACGCTGCCGGCCTGGTCCATCGCGACGTCAAACCGTCCAACATCCTCATCGAGCGCCGAGCCGGGACCGAGGTGGTGTACCTGAGCGACTTCGGCCTGGTCAAACGGATCGGCGCCGATCCCGCGCTGACCGGCAGCGCCGGATGGGTGGGCAGCGTGGACTTCGTGGCCCCCGAGCAGATCCGCGGCGAGGTCGTCGACGCCCGCACTGACGTCTACGCCCTCGGCGCTGTGCTCTACACCGCCCTGAGCGGCCAGGTCCCCTACCCGAGCGGTGACATCTCCGCCAAGCTGTATGCCAGCGTCAACCAGCCCACCCCGGCCCTGCACCCGGCGCGCCCCGACGTCCCGCCCGGTCTCGACGCGGTGATCGCCCGGGCCACGGCCAAGGATCCCCGCGACCGCTACGCCAGCGCCGGCGAGCTGGCCGGCGCCGCGACGGCGACCGTCGCCCCCACCACGCCCTACCCAGCCTGGTCGCCCCCGACAAACCCCCTCACGACAGACCCCACAACCCCGCCCCCGATCACTGCCGCAGCCGACGGCGACCGGTGCTGGCCGCGATTGTCGCGTTGGCCGTCATCGCCGGCGGAACCGGGCTGGTCGCCGCCCTCTCCGGCGGCGGCCACCACGCCTCGAACGTCGTCGCGTTGCGCTCGCCGTCTGCCCGCTCGGTGCCGCCAGGACCCTCCCGCACCATGACCTTCCAGCTCGCCGACTCGAAGGCGGGACCGGCCAACGCCAACATCCCCAGCAAACCAATGGGCAGCACGCCGACATCCGTGCCTGGCGTCGACCCCGAGGTGTACGAGCTCCAGCGCGAGTCACCACAGGCGGTCCTGGTCGTCTTCGCCCTCCACGTCGTCGGCAGCAGCTCTATCGGCATCGGGGATCAGACCTCCACTCAGGAAGAACTGGACGCCAA